>JAKONS010000297.1 GCA_022701845.1 Burkholderiaceae bacterium | reverse complement strand
GTCGAAGGCCTGCTGCAGCGCCTGGAAGTCGGGCGTGCCGCGCGGGCCGGCGGCGACCACCTCGCCGTCGATCCAGGCGTCGGGCAGGCGCCGCTTTTCCAGCGCTTCGGCCAGCGGCCGCAGCTTGGCGGTCCAGTCGTGGCCGTTGCGGGTGAACAGCGCCACCACGCCGCCCTCCACCCGCGCCAGCAGGCGGTAGCCGTCGAGCTTGGCCTCGAAGGCCCAGGCATCGGTGTCGGCCGGCATCCGGTCGGCCAGGGTGGCGAGCTGCGGCTGGAAGGCGGCGGGCAGCGACGGATGCTTCGGTGCCGGTTTCCGGCGCTGTTTCGGTGTCGATGCGGCGTCCTGCGCCGGCTTGCCGAGCACGCTGCCGGGCAGCTCCGCCAGCACCTCGAACTCGCTTTCCGGCCGGCCCGCGCTGTCGTTTTCCTTGATCAGCAGCCACGACGGGCTGCGCTCGCCGGCCCGCGGCTTCATGCGCACCAGGTTCCAGCGGCCGCGCAGCTTGTGGCCGGCCAGGGTGAACTTGATGCGCCCGGCCGCATAGGCCGCCCGGGCGTCGCCCTCGGCCTGCCAGGTGCCGGCGTCCCAGACGATCACCGTGCCGGCGCCGTAGTGGTTCTCGGGGATGGTGCCTTCGAAGCCGGCGTACGACAGC
Source organism: Burkholderiaceae bacterium (assembly GCA_022701845.1). The sequence goes on along the minus strand of JAKONS010000297.1, from coordinate 1,981 downwards.
GGGTGGTCCTCGACCTGCACCGCCATGCGCTTGACCTGCGGATCGAGGCTCGGCCCCTTCGGCACCGCCCAGCTCTTGAGCGTGCCGTCGAGCTCCAGCCGGAAGTCGTAGTGCAGATGGCTGGCATGGTGCTCCTGCACCACGAAGACCAGCGCGTCGCCGTCGGCGGCGACATCGCCGGCGGGCTCCGGCGTGGCGGCGAAATCGCGCTTGGCGCGGTAGCGTTCCAGGGTGTCGGGATGCGGCGCGTCGGCCTCGGGGCGCGCGGTGGACGGGTCTGGCATGGCGGGGCCTCGTTGCAGTTTCGAGGCGACGCTAGGGTGCTGCGCCGCGCCTTCGCGTAGGACCGGACTACCTGCCGCCGTCGGCCCCCGGCGGCAGCAAAGAAGCCTCCCGGCTGCAATAATTTCGGGCTTCGTGGACGGGCCGAACGGCTGCCGTCATTTCCATTTCCACCGCTCTTTCCGTCCGTTCGCCGATCGTGAAAACCCACCCTTCCGCCAACGTTCCCGGCAGCGCCGTCTCCATGAAAAACCACCCCGCAGCCGACGCACTGCGGCGCGCCCGGAGCCGACAGCGCAGCAGGCACGGCGGCCGAGGATCGCGAGGTGCGACCGATGCATGAGGGCTTCCTGGCGTCAATCTCGGGCGACATGGCCGAACGGGTCCGCGCCCACGACTGGAGCGCCACGCCGCTGGGCGCGGCCGATACCTGGCCCGACAGCCTGCGGGTGCTGGTCGAGGTGATCCTCTCGGCGCGCGAGCCGCGCTTCCTGGCCTGGGGGCCGGAGCGGGTGATGATCTACAACGACCAGTACGCGCCGCTCTGCGGCAGCAAGCACCCGGCGGCACTCGGCCGGCCGTTCGCCGAGGTGTGGGCCGACATCATCGAAGACGTCGGCCCGATCATGGAGCGCACCTACTCCGGCGAGCCGGTGCACATGGACGACATCGCGTTCACCATGCGCGACCGCAACGGCTACCCCGAGGAAACCCATTTCGCCTTTTCCTACCTGCCGGTGCACGGCCGCCAGGGCGGCATCGACGGCATGGTGTGCACCTGCCGCGAAACCACCGACACCGTGCTGACGCAGCGGCTGCTGGCCTTCCAGCTGCGCCTGGGCGATCTGCTGCGGCCGCTGGAAGACCCGGCCGAGGTGAAGCGGCTGGCGGTCGAGCTGCTGGCCGAAGAATTGCAGGTGGGGCTGGTGGGCTATGGCGAGATCCTGCCCAGCGGCCATGCGGTCACCCACACCAGCCACGGCGACGGCAGCCTGCCGCTGTCGTCCGGCACGGTGCGGGCGCTGGGCGATGCGCCGGCCACCATCGCCATGCTGAACGCCGGCGCGCGCATCGTGCTGCACGACGTGTCGGTCGACGGCAACGCGGTGGCCCGCGAGATCGAGGCCCTGTACCGGCCCCGTGGCGCACGCGCGGTGGCGGTGATTCCGCTGGTCAAGCAGCGCCAGCTGGCGGCCTACCTGTACCTGGCGCATGCCGACGTGCGGCGCTGGTCGGCGCGCGACCTGGAGCTGGCCGCCGACGTGGCCGAGCGCACCTGGGGCGCGGTCGAGCGCGCCACCACCGACGCCATCCTGCGCAGCACCCGCGAGCGGCTGTCGGCCACCCTCGACGCTGCCGACATCTCCACCTGGGACTACGACGTCGCCAACGACCGGGTCATGCCCGACGTCAACCTGGCCGAGCTGTTCTCGGTCACCAACGAGACGGCGCGCAACGGCGGCTCGCTGGAGAGCTTTCTCGCGCGCGCCCACCCCGACGACCGCGACCGGGTGCGCGACCTGATGCAGCGGGCGCTCGCCCACGACCAGAAGTGGCGCTCCGAATACCGGGTGATGCAGCCCGACGGCAGCCACCGCTGGGTGGTGGCGCACGGCCGCATCGAACGCGATGCCGACGGCGTGGCGCAGCGCATGCCGGGCGTGCTGGTCGACATCACCGACCGCAAGCGCGCCGAGGA
>JAKONS010000281.1 GCA_022701845.1 Burkholderiaceae bacterium | reverse complement strand
CCCATGATGGCGCCGCCGGTGGTGTGCGTGCTCTGGTAGGGGCGCGTGTCGTAGTGCGTGCCCTTCTTGCGGATGCCGAGCCAGTATTTGTCCGGCTTCATTTCCTTGGCGATGCGTTCGACCTGCTCGCCGACGTACTTGATCATGTCGAATTCGTTGTCGTGCCAGTCGAAGGTCATGCGCAGCAGGGGCTGCCCGAAGCTGTCCTTGTAGGTCGGGTCGAGGTCGAGGAAGGTGTCGCGGTAGGGCATGACCGAGCCGGACAGGCCGATAGTCAGGATGCGCTGGTAGCCCTCCTGCACGCCGGCCTTCCAGCCGCTGCCCCAGGTGGGCGTGCCGGGTTTGGCGGAGGCCTGGCCGATCGGGCGTCCGCCGGTTCTGGCATGGCGCACCACCGCGCCGCCGATGAAGCCCAGCGGGCCGTGGTCGAACTGGTCGGCGTTGTAGTCGTCCATCGAGACACCGGCCGCGCCGGCGCCGATGAAGGGGTTGAGGTAGGTGCCCTTGGGCATCAGCATGCTGACGCCGCCGTTCATCTGGTAGGCGTAGTTCTTGCCGACCACGCCTTCGCCGGTCTTGGGGTCGTAGGGCTTGCCGATGCCCGACAGCAGCAGCAGGCGCACGTTGTGCATCTGGTAGGCGCACAGGATGACCAGGTCGGCCGGCTGCTCGGTCTCGCGGCCCTGCGAGTCGACATACAGCACGCCGGAGGCACGCTTGCCGTCCGCGTCCATCAGCACCTTGAGTACATGCGCCCGGGTGCGCAGCTCGAAGTTGGGCTTCTTCATCAGCACCGGCAGGATGGTGGTCTGCGGCGAGGCCTTCGAATACATGTAGCAGCCGTAGTTTTCGCAGAAGCCGCAGAAGTTGCACGGACCCAGGCGCACGCCGTAGGGGTTGGTGTAGGGCTCGGACGCGTTCGACGCCGGCAGCGGATAGGGGTTGAAACCGGCGGCCTTGGCGGCGGCGGTGACCAGCGTCACCCCATAGACCGGCTTGAGCGCCGGTGTCGGAAACGGGGTGGAGCGGCTGGCTTCCAGGGGGTTGCCGCCCTCCTGCCTGACCCCGTTGAGCACACCCGCGGTGCCGGAGACGGCGCAGACATGCTCGAACTTGGTATAGAACGGCTCGAGCTCCTCGTAGGTGACGCCGTGGTCCTGGGGCGTCATGCCCTCGGGAATGAACTTCTTGCCGTAGCGCTCGACGGTGTGGCTGTACACCTTCAGTTCTTCCGGAAGGTTGCGGTAGTGCATGCCGTTCCAGTGGAAGCCCGCGCCGCCCACGCCGTTACCCAGCAGGAAGGAGCCGTGCTGCCGGTACGGGTAGGCCACCTCGTCGGGCTTGTGCCGGATGGTCACCGTCTCCGACGACAGGTCCTGGTAGAGCTTGCCGCGCACCGAATAGGACAGTTCGTCGATGACCTTCGGATACTGCGCATCGGTCGGCGTGTCCTGCATCGGGCCGCGCTCCAGCGCCAGCACCTGCAGGCCGTCCTGGGTGAGTTCCTGCGCCATGATCGCGCCGGTCCAGCCGAAGCCGACCAGCACCACGTCGACCTTGTTCTTCTTGATCGCCATGCTCAGGCCCTCGCACCGTTGATGGACACCGAGCCCAGCGGATACGGCTTGTTCGGCTGATCGATCCAGTCCATGAAATCGGCGCGGGCGCCGGGAAAGCCGATCAGCTTCCAGCCGACCATGCCCTGGTTGCCGCCGTAGATCGGGTCGGCGAAAAAGCCTTCCCGGGTGTTGTTCAGCAGGTAGGTGAAGAACAGCTTCGTCGGCACGCTCGGCAGGTCGATCTTCTTGTCGTCGAGCATGTGCAGGATCTCCTGCTGCGCGGCCTTGTCCAGCTGGACAAAGTTCTTGCCGTTGCGGTTCTGGCGGCACCAGGCGTCGCAGTCGGCCACGCCGTGGCGGTAGATGTCGCGCGGCGACATGTTGTTCTGGTAGCCGAAATCGGCATCGGCTTCCGGATGGAACGGGCCCTGCATGTACCAGAGCTTGCCGTAGCCCCACGGGGTCTCCAGCTGGCGGTCGATGAACTCCGGCACGCCGGCCTCGAGCGCGCCCGGGCCCAGGTCGTCGGCGGGGATCAGGTGCGCGACGGCTGCGCTGACGAACTGCCACTCGGGGTCGTTCAGGTAGGTCGGGGCGTAGGCGGCGGTCGAGCGGGTGGCTGCCGACGCGGCGGCGGCGGGCTTGTCGGTGCACGCCACCTGGGTGATGCCCGCGCCGGTCGCGATGCCGGCGGCGGGAACGACGGCGATGACGCGTCGCAGGAAACCACGGCGGTGGTTGAGGTCGTCTGTCATGAAGCACTCCTGTTATTTGTCCGTGCGACAAAGGAGTTGCCTCGCGATTTCGGTGCTGCCGGGGCGGCAAGCAGAAGCCTGTGCCGACGGCGGCGGCGAAATCGCAACGCACCTGACCAGGCCGCACGCTTATTTGCTTAAAACTATAGGTTGTTTAGAGACGCGGCGGACCGGGGTGCGGAGTGGCC
>JAKONS010000272.1 GCA_022701845.1 Burkholderiaceae bacterium | reverse complement strand
CGGAACTGCTCCAGCACCTCGGCCAGCGTCAGCCGGTCGGGCACGATCAGCACCTTGCGCACCAGCGCGTCGTCGGCCAGCGATATCGGCTGGTTGTTGAGCACCCGCTGGAACAAATCCTTGGCGTCGACATACCCGATCACCCGGTCGATGTCGCCGTCGCAGACCGGATAGGTGCTGAACGGCTCGGCGGCGATGCGCAGCCGGATCACCGAATCGGGATCGTCGCGCCGGAAATAGGCGATGCGGTCGCGCTGGGTCATGGCGCTGGAGATGACGCGGGTGTCGAGCTCGAACACGTTGGCGATGAGCTGCTGCTCGCCGGCGGCCAGTACGCCGGCCAGGGCGCCTGCCTCGGTCATGGCGAGGATGTCTTCGTAGGTCACCCGGTCGTCGCGCTTCAACGGCAGGCCGAACAGCGCGAACAGGCCGTCGGCGGCCTTGCCGTAGAACCAGGCCAGCGGCGCGAACACCACCATCAGCAGCCGCATCGGGCGGGCCACCCGCACCGCCAGCCGCTCGGGCGCGGTCATGCCCAGGCGCTTGGGAAACAGGTCGGCGAACAGGATGAACAGCGAGGTGACGACGAAGAACGAGGCCAGGAAGCCGGCGGTGGCCGATGCCTCCTCGCCCAGCCCCAGGGAGAAGAAGCCGGTGAAGGTGGGGCTCAGGGCGCCCTCGCCGACGATGCCGCCCAGGATCGCGATCGCGTTCTGGCCGATCTGCACCACGGTGAAATACGGGCCGGGCTGCTCCTGGATGCGCATCACCCGTTCGGCCCGGGCCTCGCCCTCGTCGGCCATCTGGCGCAGCCGCAGGCGGCGCGAAGCGGCCAGTGAAATCTCCGCCACGGAGAAGAACGCGCTGGCGCAGATGAGCAGGGCGATGAGGAGAAGGCTGGTGAGCAGGGACATGGATGGCGCCATTTTCGCCGGCAAACCATGACGCGCCGCGCACAGGCGCGGCGCAGGGAGGCGATGCCGCGCTCCGGGGCGCGCCCGGCGGCGGGTGCGCGCCTCAGGCCAGCAGGTCGCGCAGGGTGCGGGCGACCACCTTGGTGGCGGCGCGCAGGTCCTGCAGATCGAGGTGTTCGTCGGCGCGCTTGGCGTTGGATTCGAGCACCGAGCGCGGGCCGGCGCCGTAGATCACGCCGGGGATGCCGGCTTCGGCATACAGCCGCACGTCGGTGTAGAGCGGCGTGCCCATGGCGGGAATCGCCTCGCTCAGCACCGCCTGCCCATGGCGCTGGATGGCGTCCACCAGCGGCCGGTTGCCCGGCAGCGGCCGCATCGAGCGCGCCAGCAGCATGCGCCGCAGCTCGACGGTGATGCCGGGCACCGTGGCCGCCGCCTCGGCGATGACGCGGCGGATGTCGGCCTCGACCTGCACCGGGTCTTCCTCGGGGATCATCCGGCGGTCGAGCTTCAGCATCACCTTGCCGGGCACCACGTTGGTGTTGGTGCCGCCCTCGATGCGGCCGACGTTCAGATAGGGATGGTCGATGCCGTCGACCGCCGAGCGCACCTGCCGGTAGAGCGCGTTCTGCGCATACAGCGCGTTCAGCACCGCCACCGCGCCCTGCAGCGCGTCGACGCCGGTGTGCGGCACCGCGGCATGCGCCATGCGGCCATGCACCGTCACCTCCATCTGCAGGCAGCCGTTGTGGGCGGTGACCACCTCGTGCGAGAAGCCGGCGGCGATCATCAGGTCGGGCCGGGTCAGCCCGTGCCGGAGCAGCCAGCCGGGGCCGAGCTCGCCGCCGAATTCCTCGTCGTAGGTGAAGTGCAGCTCGACCGCGCCGCGCAGGGGCGCGCCCAGCGACTCGAGCGCCCGCACCGCGAAGCTGAAGCTGGCGAAATCGCTCTTGCTGACCGCGGCGGCGCGGCCGTAGAGGCGGCCGTCGACGATCTCGGCGCCGTAGGGATCGTGGCTCCAGCCATCGCCCGGCGGCACCACGTCGCCGTGGGCGTTGAGCGCCACGGTGGGGCCGCCCGGCGCATAGGGCCGGCGCACGATCAGGTTGGTGATCGATTCCATGCCGGCGGCGTGCACCGCGTCGGCCGGCACCGCATGCCGCTCGGCCTCGAAGCCGAAGCCCTGGAGCAGCTCCGCGGTGCGTTCGGCATGCGGCGCGTTGTGGCCCGGCGGGGTGTCGGTCGGCACCCGCACCAGGGCCTGCAGGAACGCCACCTCTTCGTCGAAGTGGGCGTCGATCCAGGCGTCGAGGCGGTCGTAGTCGGTGGAGTGGGGCATCGGGAAATTCGAAAAAAGGAGGAGGGCGGATCAGGTGGCGTCGTGCGCCAGGCCGGACAGCAGATGGTCGAAGGCCCGCACCGCGAGCTCCATGTCGTCGGCGGTGGTGCTCTCGAGCGGGTTGTGGCTGATGCCGGCGTTCTCGCCGCGCACGAACAGCATGGCCTGCGGCATGGCGATATGCAGCTTCATCGCGTCGTGGCCGGCGCCGCTCGGCATGCGGTGCAGCGGCAGGCCGAGCGCGGCCACCGCCGCCTCCCAGCGCTGCTGCCAGGCGGGCGCGCTGGGCGCGGCCGATGCGCGCATCGCCTCGTCGAGTTTCAGCGCCACGCCGCGCCGCGTGGCGATGGCGCGGGCTTCGTCGAGCACGTCGGCCACCAGGGCGTCGCGCTGCGGGTCGGTCGGCGCGCGCAGGTCGAGGCTGAACAGGCAGCGTCCCGGCACCACGTTGATCGACCCGGCCGGCACCTGCAGCTGGCCCATGGTGGCGACCGAATCGCCGTCCTGCGCCGCGCGTTTCTCGAGGTACAGCGCCAGCTCGGCGGCGGCGGTGGCGGCGTCGCGCCGGCGGTTCATCGGCGTGGTGCCGGCGTGGCTGGCCATGCCGGTGTATTCGCCCAGGAACCGCACGCCGCCGTTGATCGAGGTGACGATGCCGAGCGGCAGGTTCAGCTCGGTCAGCACCGGGCCCTGCTCGATATGCACCTCGACGAAGCCAAGGTAGCGCGCCGGGTCGCGCCGCAGCGCGGGAATGTCTTCGACGCGCAGGCCGGCATCGGCCATGGCCTGGCGCATGGTGACGCCGTCGGCGTCCTGCTGGTCGAGCCAGGCGGCATCGAACGCGCCCACCAGCGCGCCGGAGCCGAGGAAGGTGGCCTTGTAGCGCTGGCCTTCCTCTTCGGCGAAGGCCACGATCTCGATGCCGAAGGGCAGCCGTCGGCCGGCGCGGTGCAGCTCGCGCACGCAGGCCAGCGGCACGTAGATGCCCAGCCGGCCGTCGTATTTGCCGCCGTTGCGCACCGTGTCGTAGTGCGAGCCGGTGAGCAGCGCCGGCGCATCGGGCCGGCTGCCCTCGTAGCGGCCGACCACGTTGCCGACCGCGTCGATCTCCGCGCTGTCGCAGCCGGCCTCGCGCATGTCCTGCACGATGCGGCGGGCGCAGGCACGGTGGGCGGCGGTGAGGTAGGTGACGGTGAGCTGCCCCGCCTCCTTGAAGCCCGGATCGCTCTCCTCGGCCAGGCTTTCCTGCCAGTCCCACACCAGGTTGCCCAGGGTCGGCTGCACGCCGAACTTGTCGGCCAGGCGCATCTCGGCGATGCGGTGGATGTTGCGCAGCGCTTCCCCGCGCTCGACATCCGGCGGATGGCCCAGCCGGCGCCCGAAGGCCTCGATGATCCGCGCCCGCGACAGGCCGGTGCCGCGCGGCCCGCGCACCGCCAGCACGAAGGGAAAGCCGAAGCGCGCGTTGTAGTCGGCGTTGTGGCGCTGGATCAGCGCGAACTCCTCCGGGCTGCAGTCGGTGAGGCCGGCGCGCTGCTGCTCGCCGGTCGATTCGGCGGTGAGCGAGCGGCTCACCATCGCCTTGCCGGCGAGTTCCGGGTGCGCGCGGATCAGGTCGATCTGCAGCGCTTCGCCGGCCTGTGCCACGGTGCGCGCCAGCGCCTGCTTGAAATGCGCCAGCGAGGCGAACGGCGCGGCCTGGGCCACGGTGCGCTCGACGATCCAGGGCGAGTGTTCGTACAGGCCGTCGAGCAGCACGGCGGCCTCGGCGGGCGTGGCGGCGTTGATCCGGGCGAGGGTGAGGTGGCTCATGCGGTGGTGTCCTGGTAGGGGTGCGTGGCGAGCCAGTGGCGGGCGATGTCGACGCGCCGGCACACCCACACCCGGTCGAAGCGGGCGATATGGTCGAGAAAGCGCTGCAGCGCCACGATGCGGCCCGGCCGGCCCAGCAGCCGGCAGTGCATGCCGATGCTCAGCATGCGCGGCGTCTCGGCGCCCTCGGCGTACAGCGCGTCGAAGCTGTCGCGCAGATACACGAAGAAATCCTCGGCCTGCACGAAGCCCTGCGGCATGGCGAATCGCATGTCGTTGGTGTCGAGGGTGTAGGGCAGCACCAGCCGCGGCACGCTGCTGCCGTCGGTGCGCGCCACCTTCATCCAGAAGGGCAGGTCGTCGCCGTAATAGTCGCTGTCGTAGAGGGTGCCGCCCTCGTCGGCCAGCAGGCGGCGGGTGCGCGGGCTGTCGCGGCCGGTGTACCAGCCGAGCGGCCGGGTGCCGGTGAGCTTCTCGATCGCGTCCAGGCCCAGGC
>JAKONS010000251.1 GCA_022701845.1 Burkholderiaceae bacterium | reverse complement strand
TGCCACTGGAAGGTCTCGAGCGTGCGGCCGGCGGCGTCGCCCCACCAGTCGCGCGCCGGCGTGTCGTCGCCGGCGACCAGCGGGTTCCAGCCGATCTCCGGCCGGTCGTGCGGGCCGACGGCGCCGCCGAGCGCCAGCGCCACCAGCTGGCTGCCCAGGCAGTGGCCGGCCACCGGCAGGCCGCGTGCGTCGGCGTCGCGGATCAGGGCGAGTTCCTCGCCGATCCAGGGCAGCGGATCGTGGACCGACATGTAGCCGCCCATGAAGACCAGCCCGCCGAAGGCCTCGGCCGTGGCCGGCACCGGCTCGCCGTGCAGGATGCCGATCACCCGCACCTCGCAGCCCAGCGCCCGCAGGATCGGCACCACGCTGCCGGGCGCGCCCACCTCGGTGTGCTGGAAGACGGCGACCGGCTTCACCGCGCATCCTCCGCCACCGGCGCGATACCGACCCCCAGCAGCCGGTCGAGCAGCGCCGCATCGGCCGCCAGCGCGGCGCTGGGGCCGGCATGCACCACCCGGCCGCGTTCCAGCACGATGGCCCGGTGGGTCATCTCGAGCGCCAGCACCGGATGCTGTTCGACCACGATCGACGCCAGGCCCTCGGTCTCGCACAGGCCGCGCACCGCCCGCGCCAGCTCCTCCACCACGATCGGCGCCAGGCCCTCCATCGGCTCGTCGAGCAGCAGCAGCGCCGGATCGGTCATCAGGGCGCGGCCGATGGCGAGCATCTGCTGCTCGCCGCCGGAGAGCTGGTTGCCGTAGTTGCCGCGCCGCTCGCGCAGCCGGGGAAACAGGCCATAGACCCGCTGCAGGTTCCAGGCCCCGCCCGGGCGCGCCACCACCTGCAGGTTCTCCTCGACGGTGAGCGAGGGGAACACCTCGCGCTCCTGCGGCACCCAGCCCAGGCCGGCGCGGGCGCGCCGGTGCGGCGGCATGCGGGTGATGTCCTGGCCGCGCCAGCGGATGGTGCCGTGGGTGACCCGGGTGTTGCCCATCAGCGTTTCCAGGGTGGTCGTCTTGCCGACGCCGTTGCGCCCCAGGATCGCCAGGCTTTCCCCCTCGCCGAGCGAAAAGCCCAGCCGGTCGAGCACCACCGCGTCGCCGTAGCCGGCGGTGACGCCGTCGAAGGCCAGCATGTCAGACATGGGCGCCCTCCCCTTTCGCCGCCGCTGCGCCGTGCAGCCGCGTGTTGCCCAGATACACCTCGCGCACCCGCGGGTCGGCGGCGATCTCGGCCGGCGTTCCCTCGACCAGGATGCGGCCGGCCACCAGCACCGAGATGCGGCGGGCGAAGCGGAAGACCAGGTTCATGTCGTGCTCGATGAACAGCACGCTGATGTCCTGCGGCAGCTCGGCGATCACCTCGAACAGCTCGCCGCTCTCGCCGGCCGGCACCCCGGCGGCCGGCTCGTCGAGCAGCAGGATGCGTGGCCGCGCCGCCAGCGCCAGGGCGATCTCCAGCAGGCGCTGCTTGCCGTAGGCGAGCTCGGCCACCGGCACCTCGGCCAGGGCGTCCAGCCGCAGCCGGGCCAGCAGCGCGTGGGCCTCGTCGAACACCGCGCTGCGGCGCCGCAGCGGCCGCCACCAGGTGGCTCCCAGGCCTTCGCGCTCGTGGATCGCCAGCACCACCGACAGCAGCGGCGTCAGGCTCGGGAACAGCGAATTGATCTGGAAGGTGCGCGCCAGCCCCAGGCGGGCGCGCCGGTCGGCAGGCAGCGCGGTGATGTCCGCGCCGTTCATGCGGATGCTGCCGGCGCCGGGTCGGTACACGCCTGTCAGCAGGTTGATCAGCGTGGTCTTGCCGGCGCCGTTGGGGCCGATCAGGGCCTGCCGGGCGCCGGGCTGCAGCACCAGGTCGACATCGGCCACCGCCTGGAAGGCGCCGAAGCGGATGCCCAGGCCCTGCGTCTGCAGCGCGGGCGCGGAGGTGGACGTAGACGTAGACGTGGCTGCGTTCATCGCCCGCCCTCCCGCGGCTGCACCCGCCGCGACAGCGCGCCCATCAGGCCGCCGCGCCCGAGCATCACCACCGCGATCAGGAACACGCCGAGCCACAACATCCAGTACTCCGGGTTGGCGCCGGCGAAGGCGTCGTGCACCAGCATGTAGACGATGGCGCCCAGCATGCCGCCGTAGAGCCGGCCGGTGCCGCCCAGCACCAGGATGATCAGCACCTCGGCCGAGCGGTTGAAGCCGATCGACTCGATGCCGACGAACTGGGTGGTCTGCGCCAGCAGCGCGCCGGCGAAACCGGCCACCGCCGCCGAGAAGCCGTAGGCCATGCGCAGCCGCGACTGCACCGGCGCGCCGATGGCCGACATGCGGGCGCGGTTGTCGTGGATGCCGCGCAGCGCCAGCCCGTACGGCGAGCGCAGCACCCGGCGCACCACCAGGAACATCGCCAGCACCATGCAGAAGGTATAGACGAAGGCGGTGCGGCCGAACAGGTCGAATTCGAAGCGTCCCGCCACCGGCCACACCACCATGTTCTGCAGCCCGTCGGTGCCGCCGGTGATGCCGGAGAGCCGGTTGGCCGCTTCGCTCAGCAGTACGCAGACGCCGATGGTGACCATCAGCCGCGTCAGGTCGGCGCCGCGCACCACCAGCCAGCTCAGTGCCCAGCCGAGTGCGCCGGCCACCGCCAGGGCGGCCAGGGCGCCGCTGAAGGGCTCGCCCCAGCCGTGGCGCGCCAGCAGGCCGGCGGTGTAGGCCCCGGCGCCGAAGAAGGCGGCGTGGCCGACGGTGAGGATGCCGGCATAGCCCAGCGCCATGTCGAGCGACACCGCGAACAGGCCGAAGATCAGGATCTGCGCCAGCAGGGCGAGATGGTTCGGCGCCAGCACCAGGCAGGCGGCGAGCGCGGCCCAGAAGGCCACCTCGGCGCCGAGCATCTGCCGCGCCGAGAGTCTCAGGATCTTCATGCGATGCCTTTCCGGGGCACGATGCCGTGCGGCCGCAGCAGCAGCATCACGATCATGAACAGGTAGATCAGGAAGGCGCCGGCCTCCGGCAGGTAGTACTTGCCGGCCACGTCCACCACGCCCACCGCCAGCGCGGCGACGAACGGCCCGACGATGGTGCCGGCGCCGCCGACGCACACCACGATCAGGAAATACACCAGGTACTTCAGCGGAAACGAGGGCTCGAGCCCCAGCATGCCCAGGCTGAGCGCGCCGCCCAGCCCCGCCAGGCCGCAGCCCAGGGAGAAGGTCAGGAAGAACAGCCGCTGCACATGGATGCCGGTGCCGCCGGCCACCCGCTGGTTGTCCACCGCCGCGCGCACCATCGCGCCGTAGCGGGTGCGGCCCATGGCCAGCACCAGCAGGGCCGCCACCACCAGCCCGGCGGCGATCAGGAACAGCCGGTAGCGGCCCAGCCCCAGCCCGCCCACCGACAGCTGCCCCTGCAGCCATGGCGGCAGCGAGAAAGCCACCATGCTCGGCCCGAAACCGTAGGTGAGCGCGGCGATCGACACGAACACCACCCCGATCGACAGCAGCACCTGGTCCAGCGCATGGGCGCGGTAGAGCCGCCGGTAGAGCGTGGCTTCCAGCAGCGCGCCGAGCAGCGCCGCGCTGACGAACGCCGCCGCCAGCGCGGCGAAGTAACCGAGGCCGGTGCGGCTGGTCAGCACCGCCGCCGCATAGCCGCCGACCACCGCGAAGGTGCCGTGCGCCAGGTTGACGAACTTCATCAGCCCCATGGTGATGGACAGGCCCACCGCCATCAGGAACAGCAGCATGCCGTAGGCCAGCCCGTCGAAGATCACGACCGCCATGGCGGCCCCGGCTGCGCTCGGGCGCGGTGCGGGCCCGGCTTCACTTGCCGGCTTCCTTGGCCGGGTCCTTCACGCGGTCGAACTTGTCGAATTCCACGTTGACCAGCTTGCCGCCGACCTTCTCGACCCGGCGGATGTAGACCGTCTGCACGATGTCGCGGGTGGCCGGGTCGATCTCGATCTGGCCGCGCGGGCTCTCGAACGCCAGGCCCTTCAGGGCTTCCATCACCTTGTCGCCGCTGGTGTCGCCGCCGGTCTT
>JAKONS010000249.1 GCA_022701845.1 Burkholderiaceae bacterium | reverse complement strand
CGGTTGACGAGGTGGCCGGCCGCGACGGTGGTGGCGGCGCGCCCGGCGTTGGCGGCGTTCGCGGCGTTCGCGGCGTTCGCGGCATTGGCGATCCGGCCGGCACCGTTGTCGAGCGTGCCGGCGGCGCGCACCGCCAGGATGGCGTCGGCGGCGGTGGCTTCGATGGCGCCGCGGTCGTTGGCGATGGCGGTGCCGGCGGCCAGGCGCAGGGCGTGGCCTGCGCGCAGGACGCCCGCGCGGTTGTCGATGGCCTGGGTGGTGGCGACGTCGAGGGTGTCGGTGGCCTCGATGCGGCCGGCACGGTTGTCGAGGTCGGCGGCGCCCAGGCGCAGCGCGGTGCCGGCGATGGTGCCGGCGTTGGTGACCGCGCCGGCGACGTCGAGCGCCAGCGTGTCGACGGCGGTGACGGCAGAACCCGCCCCCACCTGCAGCGACCCGGCGCTGATGGCGACGGCGCCGTTGCCGCCCATCAGCGCGGGCGTGCCCTGCGCGCCGGTGCCGGCGCTGTCCAGGGTGAGCGCGCCGGCCGAGGCGACGCTGCTGGCGCCGCGGCCGGCATTGACGATGCGCCCGCCGCCGCTGTCGATCGAGCCGGCGCGGACCGCCAGGGTGGCGGCGGCGCCGGATGCCTCGAGCGCGCCGAGACGGTTGGACAGGGCGGTGCCGGCGTCGACGTCCAGGCCGGTCACGGCATGCACCAGGCCGCGGTCGTTGAGCAGGCCCTGCTGCGTGCCGACGGTCACGCGGTCGCCGCCGACGATGCGGCCGTCGCGGTTGTCGAGCCCGGCTGCGTCGAGGCGCATCGCCCCGGCGGCTTCGATGGCGCCGCCGCGGTTGTCGAGCGTGCCGCCGGCCTGCAGGTCGGCCGCCGGGCCGGTGGCGGGCGTGGCGGCCGTGGCGCGCAGGGTGCCGCGGGTGTTGTCGATGTCGCGGCTGGCGGCGATGTGCAGGGAGTTCGCCTGGATCACCCCGGCGGCGTTGTCCACGCGGGCGACGGCCGCCTGCAGCCGGCCGCCCGCCAGCAGCGTGCCGGCGCGGTTGTCCAGCACCACGCCGGCGAGCGACAGGTCGCCCGCCACCCGCAGCTCGCCGTGGGCGTTCGACAGGCCGGCCAGCGGGCCGTCGATGCGGTCGACGGCGAGGAAACCGCCGCCGTTGTCGATGCGGGTGGTGGCCAGCACGATGCCGCGGTTGCCGGCGATCCTGCCGCCGGCGTTGCGCAGAACGCCGGCGGCCCGGATGGCACCGGGGGTGCGGTCCGGGTCGACCGTGGGCGGCGTCGGCATCGGTGCCGGTGTCGGGGCGGGAACGGGCGGGGTGCCGGCATCCGGGCCCGGCGGGTTGCCGGCACCGGTGGCCGGGCCGCCGGGCAGCGCCACCGGACGGTTGCCCACGGTGCCGCCCGCCGTGTTGTCGAGCGATGCGGCGGCGATCTGCAGCACACCCGCGCCGGTCTGGCGCAAGGTGCCGCCGGTGTTGTCGATGTCGCCCGCGGCCTGCAAGTCAAGCCGGCCGGCCGAGACGGTGCCGCCGCGGTTGTCCAGGGCGCCGGCGTCGGCGCTCAGGGTCGAGGTGCCTGCCGCCTGCACCGTGCCGCTGTTGGCGATGGTGGCGGCCCGCAGTGCCAGGTCGGCCTGCGTCAGCAGGGTGCCGCTGTTGGTGGCGGCCTGCGCGGAGGCGACCTCCAGGCGGCCGTCCGCCTGCACCGTGCCGCTGTTGCGCAGCCAGCCGTCGCTCGTCAGCGTCAGCGCGCCGGTCGAGGCGAGGGTGCCGGCGTTGCGCACGCCCAGGCCGGCCTCGGTGCCGCGCAGGAAGATGTGGCCGGCGTACATGCCGCCCAGTTCGCGCACGTCGAGCAGGAAAGCCGGTGCCTGCCCGGTACCGGCGATTGCCGTGACGGCGCTGCCGTCGGCACGCGACTCGTGCGCCCCGGCCACCACCCGCAGGTCCTGCGCCCAGATGCCGGCATTGAGCTCCACCGCCCGCGCCAGAACGGCCGCGTAGTCGGTGCCGCCGGCGTCCAGCCCGCGCCCCGCGATGCCGACGCTGCCGCGCTGCACCCGGAACGCCTCCAGGCTGCCGCCGGCGCCGAACACCGGCGTGCCGGTGGTGAGCGTCACCCGGCTGGTGTTGATGAAGCCCGCGCCGTCGACCGCGATGCCGGCCGGATTGGCGATCACCACCTCGGTGCGCGGCCCGGCCACTTCGAGCACGCCGCGCAGCCGGCTCGGATCGCTCGAATCGACCTGGTTGAGGATCACCCGCGCGCTGCCCCGGCCCAGCCACGGGTTGCCCTGCACCCAGCCGCCGAGGCCGGTCTGCACGTTGGCCCGGCTGTTGTTGAGGATGGCGCCGGGCGTGCCGACGTCGAACTGGCGGTAGTCGTTGCGGCTGACGCCGGCCGCGGAGGGCGTCTGGATGTTCACCACCGGCACGCCGTTGGGCGCGGTGAGCACCGTCGGCCGCTGGCCGCCGGGGGCCGACGGGTCGGCGACGATCTGGGCGCGGGCGATGCCGGTGCAGAGCAGCGCGCAGGCGGTGGCGGTGGCGGTGACGACCGCGTAGACCAGCGCCGAGCGGGCCTTGCCGCGGGGACCGTCGAGGCCGGGGGCGGGGGCGCCGGAAGCTGTCGAGGCCCCTTCCGGTACCGCCATCGGCAGCCCACGGGCACGGTTGAAGACGACGCGGTAGCAAAAACGATTCATGGCAGCGAGCAACGGTTTCGAAGGCGTGCTCGCCGCGGCGGTCAATCGACCGGTCGACCCAACGAGAACGGGGATCGAAAATGTAAGTTATCGCTCACTTATTGCAGTCGTTTTCGGACAACAGACTGCCGATCGGTCGTTCGTCCCACCGACCCGGCGCACAGCGAAGACGCCGCGCACCCGGCCTTCAGCAGCGAGAAAAGATCAGAGACCGTGCCGCATCACGACAGGGCGAGGTCGAGCACACCCTTGGCGCTGGCCCGCTCCGACAGCGCCCGGAACCAGCGGTCGACGTTGGGCAATTCCGGCCGCGCCACCGGCAGGCCGAACCAGCGGTGCACCTCGCATCCCACCGGAATGTCGGCCATCGAAAACGCGTCGCCGGCCAGATAGGGCTGCGTCGCCAGGTGCGTTTCCAGCAGGGCCAGCAGCGGCTCCACCGCGGCGATGGACGCGGCGATCGCCCGCTCGTCGCGCTCCTCCTCCGGCGTGCGGATCAGCTGCCAGAACGCCGGCCGGCCGGCGGGACTGAACATGGTCTGCTGCCAGTCCATCCAGCGCTCGGCGTCGAAGCGGGCCGGCAGCGCCTCCGGATACAGCCGCCCCGGCGCATAGCGCGCGCACAGATAGCGCACGATCACGTTCGACTCCCACAGCCGCACCTCGCCGTCCTCCAACAGCGGCACCAGGCCGTTCGGGTTGCGGCCCAGGTAGTCGGCCTCACGCACCAGGCCGAACTGGCCGCCGGCGTCGGTGCGCTGCACCGGCTCGTCGAGCTCCTGCGCGGCCCACACCACCTTGCGCACGTTGATGGAGGAGATCCGTCCCCAGAGATGCAGCATGCCGCCCCCTCGTCAGGCCGCTTCGGCCGCCAGCGCGGCCTCGCGCTGGGCGGCGGGCATCGCGGCGATGGCGTCGCGCACCGCCTCGGCCAGCGCGGCGATGCCGGTGGCGATCTGCGCGCGGCTGGCGGTCACGAAGGACAGGCGCAGGGTGCGGCTGTCGGACGCGCCGGCATAGAACGGCTCGCCGGGCACGAAGGCCACGCCTTTTTCCACCGCCCGCGGCAGCAGCGCGGTGGCCGACAGGCCGGCGGGCAGCCGCGCCCACAGGAACATGCCGCCGGCGGGGCTGTTCCAGGACACGCCCAGGCCGGCCATCTCGTGCTCCAGCGCGGCCAGCATGGCGTCGCGCTGGCCCTTGTAGAGGGCGCGGATGGTGGGCACGTGGCGGTCGAGGAAGCCGTCCTTCAGCACCTCGGCCACCACCCGCTGGTTGAAGCTGGGGCTGTGCAGGTCGGCGGCCTGCTTGGCCATGGTGAGGCGGTAGTGGATGTCGGGTGGCGCCACTACGAAACCCAGGCGCAGGCCGGGGGCCAGCACTTTCGAGAAGGAGCCCATGTAGAGCGTGTTCTCCGGGTTGCGCGCAGCCAGCGGGGCCGGCGGCGGGGTGTCGAACCACAGCTCGCCGTAGGGGTTGTCCTCGAGGATCGGCACGCCCGCCTGCGCGGCGGCCTGCACGACGGCGGCGCGGCGGGCCTCGTCCATGGTGCGGCCGGTGGGGTTCTGGAAGTTGGGCAGCGCATACAGGAAGCGCGCGCCCGGCGCCTTGGCCAGCAGGTCGTCGACGATCACGCCCCGGTCGTCGGAGGCCACGCCGACCACCGTCGGCTCCATCGGCTGGAAGGCCTGCAGCGCGCCCAGGTAGGTGGGAGTCTCGACCAGGATGGTGCTGCCGGGGTCGATCAGCACCTTGGCCGCCAGGTCCAGGCCCTGCTGCGAGCCGGTGGTGATCAGCACCTGCGCCGGATCGACGTTCCAGGGCAGCGAGGCGGCCACCGCCTCGCGCAGCGCCGGCAGGCCTTCGGTGGTGGCGTACTGCAGCGAACTGCGGGCATCGCCGGAGGTGAGCACCTTGTCGCAGGCGACGGCGAAGGCCTCGACCGGGAAGGCGTCGGGCGACGGCAGGCCGCCCGCGAAACTGATGATGCCGGGCCGCTCGGTGAGCTTGAGCAGGTCGCGGATCGCGGAGGAAGTCATCTTGCGGGTGCGTGCCGCCAGGGTCCAGGTCATCGGGGAAGTCCTCGGGAATTCAACGGAAAGGATTGTCTCGCGCCACCGGCGGCGGCGCAGGTTGCGGGGCATCGGCGGCGCTCAGGCCGTCGAGGTGCAGGCGCGCACCGGTGGCGTCGCACACCAGCCGCGCCGACCGGCCGGCCGCGGCGCCCGCCACCAGCGCGGCCCACCCGGCGTCGTCGAGCACCGCCACCGGCACCTGCCGGCCGTACAGCTCGGCCGCCACGATGCAGCCCAGGCCGACGATCAGGTCCGGGCCGCGCATCAGGATGGCCGCCGGCCCGTGGCCGTTGCGCACCAGTTCGGCCAGCACGCTGCTGCTCGACGACGAGCCCTTGGCGCGCGCCATCGCCATCACCCGCCCGGCCAGCGCCCGGCCCTCCTGCGGATGGCCCGGCTCGACGATGCGGCCGCTCACCGGGTCGACGCCGCCCCAGAAGCTCACCGGCTGGTCGAGCAGCAGCAGCGCGCCGGCGCCCTCGCCTTCGACCACCGGCTGCGCAGCAAGGGTGTCAGGCGCCAACGAACACCACCTCGCCGGCACGCGCCGAGCGCACGCATTCGGCCAGCGTGCCGAAGGCCACTTCGACCCCGATGTTGGCCGGCGCGTAGTGCGCCCACTTGCCGGAATTGGTCATCACCACGCCGGTCATCTCGCCCAGGATCGGGGTGATGTAGGTGCAGGTGTCGTTGACGATGGTCAGCCCGTGCGCCTGCAGCCCGCGCAGCAGCCCGGCCTCTTCCAGCTGCCAGACGACGAAGCGGCTGGTGTTCACATAGAAGGGCACCCGCAGCGGCCGCGCATCGGCGTCCAGCAGGCGGCGCAGCGCGGCGAATTCGGTTATCGAGAAATGCGGCGTGCCGACGCTGACCGCCGCCAGCCCGGCGCCGGCGCGGCCCTGGTTGATGCGCTCGCGCGCGGCGTCCAGGTCGGCACGCGCCACCGGCACCGTGCGCGCCGGCGCGAAGCCCTGGAAGGCCAGGTCGAGCGTGGCGGCCTCGGGCGTCAGGCCGATGGCGTGGAACATCGCCACCGCGCCGGTGGATGCCGCCGCCGCGCCTAGCGCCTTCAGTTCGTCCTCGGTGGTGTCGGCGGGCAGGCCGGCGATGGCGGGCAGGTCGTCGCCGGTCTGCCGGCCGACCACGAAGCCGAGCAGCGCGAAGAACACGTCGCGCTCGGCCGGCGCCTGCGGGAAGTCCGACACGTCGAACAGTACGGTGGCGGCGCGGTTCGCGGTGAGGTGCAGACCGCAGTTCGGCGCCCGGCCGGTCAGCGCAGCGCACAGGTCGATGAAATCGCCATAGCGGTTGGTGCGCGCGCCCAGCACCGAGTTGGCGAAGACGATGGCGTTGGACTCGGCCCAGGCGATCTGGTCGCCCAGCTGCGGGCGGTGTTTGAGCTGGTAGGGCGCGCAGGTGAAGCTGGCCTCGCAGCCCAGCGCGAGGTGGGCCTCCATCAGCCGGCGGCCGTCGTCGCGCAGGCGGTCGGTGCCGCGGAACAGCTCGGGGTGGATCAGGTCGATCGAGCCGACGTTGAGCGTGGTCGGCACCCGCACCCGGCCGCCGCCGGCCACCAGCCGGTCGACGAAATCCAGGCTCACCGGGCCGTGGTACAGGCAGCCGTCGATGTGGGCGCTGCCGATGTCGATCAGGCTGTCGGCGCCGAGCAGCGCGGCCGAGCGCAGCAGGATGCGCATGGCCAGGGCGCAGGCCTCGCCGTGCGCGCCGTCGCGCATCGCCTGGTCGTGGGGGGAGAGTCGCACGGGCGGCAAGGGGTGGCCGGTGGGAGGCACGCCGCCCGGGGGGCGGCTAGCGGGTGGTGTGGAAGCGCGACTCGGGCACCGTCTTCAGCTCGCCGTCGAGCGAGCCGATGTACTGCGCCATGGCCTTCAGGTCGGCATTGGAGAACTGCTTGGCGACGCCCGCCATGACGCCGTTGGCGCGGCCGAACTGCGGGTTGTTGTCGGTCTTGTAGGCACGCAGGGACATGTAGAGCGAGTCGGCGTTCTGGCCGGCCAGCTTCGGATAGCTGGGGTCGATCGGCTTGGAGAAATTGGCGCCGTGGCAGGAGATGCAGATGCCCTTCTTGAGCAGCGCATCGACCTGCGCGCTGGGCTTGCGCGCGGGCTCGGCCGGCAGCGCCGCAGTGCCGGCGTCCTTGCCGTGCTGCTCGTAGTAGGCGGCCAGGTCGGCGATGTCCTGGTCGCTGAGGGCGGCGGCGATGCCGCGCATGCTGGGGTGCTTGCGCTCGCCGGCGCGGTAGGCGGTGAGCGCGTTGGCGATGTACTTGCCGCCCTGGCCGGAGATCTTGGGCACCTTGTAGACCTCGGGGAAGCTCGCCTGGTAGCCGACGATGCCGTGGCAGCCGATGCACATGTCGATCTTCTTGCCGCCGGCCGCGGCATCGCCCCTGATCTCCTGGGCCTGGGCCGGAGCGCTCATGGCGGCCAGCCAGGCGAGGGTGGTGAGACCCTTCGCCAAGGCCTTCATCGTGGTGGTCGTCTTGTTCATTTTTGCGCGCACAATTCCGGTGGAAGGTCACGTCCGTGAGCCATCGAGTATAGACGTCGCCCCCTCTGAAAGTGCCCGTCCGGGCCTCGCGGATTACCCGCATGCAACCCCTCTTTCGCGCGTGCGCGCGCAGGTGCCCAAGCTGATGAAATTCCAGGGAACATCGAACTACGTCGCCACCGCCGACCTGATGCTGGCGGTCAACGCGGCCGTCGCCCTGCAGCGCCCGCTGCTGGTCAAGGGCGAGCCCGGCACCGGCAAGACATTGCTGGCCGAAGAGGTGGCCGCGGCGCTCGGCCTGCCGCTGCTGCAGTGGCACATCAAGTCGACCACCAAGGCGCAGCAGGGCCTGTACGAATACGACGCGGTGAGCCGCCTGCGCGACAGCCAGCTGGCGCAGATCGACGGCGGCGACCGGGTGCGCGACATCCGCAACTACATCGTGCAGGGCGTGCTGTGGCAGGCCTTCACCGCGGAGCAACCGGTGGCGCTGCTGATCGACGAGATCGACAAGGCCGACATCGAATTCCCGAACGACCTGCTGCGCGAGCTCGACCGGATGGAGTTCTACTGCTACGAGACCCGCGAACTGATCCGCGCCAAGCACCGGCCGCTGGTGTTCATCACCTCCAACAACGAGAAGGAGCTGCCCGACGCCTTCCTGCGCCGCTGCTTCTTCCACTACATCCGTTTCCCCGATGCCGAGACGATGCAGAAGATCGTCGCGGTGCACTACCCCACCCTGCAGGCCGACCTGCTGGCCGCGGCCATGCGCCTGTTCTTCGAGGTGCGCAACCTGCCCGGCCTGAAGAAGAAGCCCAGCACCTCCGAGCTGCTCGACTGGCTCAAGCTGCTGCTGGCCGAGGACATCCCGCTGGAAGCCCTGCAGGGCCAGGACGGCAAGATCGCGGTGCCGCCGCTGGTGGGCGCGCTGCTGAAGAACGAGCAGGACCTGAGCCTGTTCGAGAAGCTGGTGGCAATGAATGCCCGCAACCGCTGAAGGCGCGCCGATGACCGAGCCATCCGCCTACCCGCCGCTGCAGGTGCCGCTGCCCGCCGTGCGCCTGAGCGGGCCCTTCGCCACCCTCGAGCCGCTGGCCGCCGGGCACCTGGCCGAGGCGCAGGAGGCGGTGGCCGAGGGCGAGATCTGGCGCCAGTGGACCACCGACATCCCCTCCCCCGACACGATGCAGGCCGAGATCGCCCGCCGCCTCGACCAGCACACCGCCGGCCTGATGCTGCCCTTCGCGGTGCGCGACGCCGCCGGCCGCTTCGCCGGCATGACGTCGCTGATGAA
>JAKONS010000248.1 GCA_022701845.1 Burkholderiaceae bacterium | reverse complement strand
GACATCGAGCTTGGCGCCCGGCAGCGAGGCGGTGACGGTGCCCTTGCCGGATTTGTCGGCCGGGCGCACCTGGGCCACGCCGTCGGCGGTGGCGTCGGCGGCGCGCAGCTGGAACTTGCGCAGGTCGAGCGTGCCGTTCGACCAGCGGCCGAGGGCGGAGACCGACTGCAGGCCCAGCGTCTGCAGGGCGCTGGCCGGGCCGCGGCGCGGCGCGGTGCCGGCGGCGGTGATCGCCAGGTCGAAATCGAGCGCCTCGCCTTGCTGCGAAGCGGTGGCCTTGCCCGACAGCACCGGGCCGGCGAGCTGGGTGTGCAGCAGGCCCGGCTGGATGCCGGCCAGGGTGGCCACCACCTGCCACGGCGCGGGTGCGGCCGCGGGCGCCGGTGCGGCGGTGGCGGGCGTGGCGGGGCCGGCACCGATGCCGGGCGTGGCGCCCACGGCCGCATTGGTGGTGGGTTTGGCAGTGCTGGTGGCCGCGGCAGCGGTAGCTGCCGCAGGCGGCGGCCCATAGCGCCCCTCGGCGCTGATCTGCCCGCCACCCGCCCGCACCACCGCCTGCGAAATGGTCCAGGCGCCGTCGGCCGACATCGCCGCCTGCAGGTCGGCCTGCTCGACCGGCAGCCGGCCCTTGTCGTACGGCCCCGGCACCGCGTTGCGCAGGGCGGCCTTCACCTTCCAGCCGTCGCCTTCCGGCCCGGCATCGACCGTGCCGCCGAGCATCGTGGCCGGGGCCTGCGGCACCAGGCGCGCCAGGTCGACATCCTGCAGGACGGCATGGGCGGCCAGCAGCGGCTGCGGCAGCCAGGGGGCGACATCGGCGGTGACGTCGGCGCGCAGGGTCACGCCGTCGTCGGCCGGCCGCAGTGCGCCGGCCACCCGCAGGCGGGCGGCGGTGCCCGACAGCGTGCCCTTGGCGTACACGCCCGCGCCCACCGTCAGCGGGGCGATGCCCTCGGGCACCGGCGCCTGCACCCGGCCGCGCGCCAGGGCTTCGAGCGCCATCGGCGCAGCGCCCTGCAGGGTGGCGTCGAGCGCGTAGTGGCCCTCGGCCACGTCGACACCGGCGATCTCGATTTTGTGGGTGCCGTCCTCGTAGCGGAAGCGGCCGGCCAGGTTCTGCACCAGCAGTTCGGGCGGGCCGGCCCAGCGGATGGCGTCGACCTGGAACGGCAGGTCGATGTCGACCGGCAGCACCAGCTCCTGCAGCGGCTCGGTCGGCGACTCGTCCGGCGGGCCGGTGCGCTCGATCACCACGTTGCGCGCATGCACCTCGCCCAGCGACACCTTGCGGTGCAGCAGCGGCGCCAGCTGCCAGCCGATGGTGGCGTCCTGGACCTCGACCGACAGGGAGGGGCTCTTCCAGCGCAGCGAGCCGATATGCCCGCCGCTGCGCAGCGAGCCGGTGACGTCGCGGGTCTCCAGCGTCTGGCCGGCCGGCAGGTAGCGCGCGGCGCGGTCCAGCGCGAAGGCCAGCGACTGGTTGCCGCCGGCCCAGATCCAGCCGGCGGCCACGATGGCGACCATCAGTGCCACCAGCGCCAGGAGCACGCCGACGACCCAGCGCAGCACCCTGCGTTTGGGCGGGGCGGGAGGGGCGGTGGGAGCGGTCTCGTGGTCGGCCATGCGGTGTCGGGGATTCGGGGGAGTCGGAAGTCGGAAGGTCGGAAGTCGAGGATCGGTGGATCAGAAAGTGAAACCCAGCCGCAGGTGCAGCCGGAATTTTTTCGGATCGACGCCGTAGGCCAGGTCGGCCTGCAGCGGCCCGACCGGGCTGCGCCAGCGCACGCCGGCACCCACGCCCACCTTGGGGCTGAGTTCGCCCGGCTCGTCGGAGACGGCACCGGCATCGACGAACAGCGCGCTCTCGAATTCGGTCATCTCGCCCTTCCAGACGAAGGGCCGCTGCCACTCGACGCTGGCCGCGCCGAGGAACTTGCCGGCGTAGATCTGGCCGTTGACGGTGCGCGCGCCGATCTGGCGGTAGCTGTAGCCGCGCACCGTGGCGTCGCCGCCGGTGAGGAACAGCAGGGTGGCCGGCACCGAGGCGTTGTCGCGCACGTTGACCGCGCCGACCTCGCCGCGGAACTGCAGCCGCCCGCGCCGGGCCTCGCCGCCGCCGTCGGGCGTGACGGTGCCGAAGGGCAGGAAGGCCAGGCCGCGCGCATAGGTGCGGAAGAACGGCGCGCGCTCGCCGAGCAGGGTGACGCCGGGGCCGGCTTCCACCGCCACGCCGTAGCCGCGGCTGGGGGCCAGCGGGTTGTCGAAATAGCGGCCGGTCCAGTTCCAGGGCACGCTCAGCGCCGAGGCGGAGGCCGGCGCGTCGATGCCGCCGCTGGTGGTGGCGTAGTCGTACTGCAGGTAGTAGCCGCGGTCGATGTGGTCGGTGCTCTTGGCGCGGCCGCCGCGCAGCCGGCCGGAGTTGACCTCGTAGCTGCCGGTGAGCTCGCGCTGCAGCCGCTCGGAGGTCACCCAGCGCCACAGGTTCTCGTCGGGCAGCGAGGTCTGCTCGCTGTTGATCAGCTTGGTCTTCTGGTCGACCGACACCCGCGACACCGCGCGCCAGCCGATCAGCGGCAGCTGGTTGTGGATGTGGTCGACCGACAGGCGCGGCCCGCTGTCGGTGCTGACGCCGACGCCGAACACCACCTTCTGCAGCTTGGCGTCGCGCACCTGGGCGATGACCGGCGCGGCCTCGGGCGTGCCGGCCTCGGTGTCGAGGGTGAGGAACACCGAGTCGTAGTAGCCGGTGCCGGCCAGGCGCTGCTGCGCGGCCAGCAGGGCGGCCTGGTCGTATTCGGCGCCCACCGGCAGCAGCGACAGCCGCTGCGCGATCTCGGGCGGATAGCGCTCGGCGCCGCGTACCTCGATCGGGCCGAAGCGGTAGGCGGGGCCGGAGTCGTAGGTGACCGAGAGCTTGGCCTTGCTGGTGTCGGCATCGACGTCGGCCCGGCTGGCCGACACGCTGGCGGTGGGAAAGCGCTTGGCGGTGATGCGCCGCAGGCCGCCGGTCTTGGCGCCGTCCCAGCCGTCCTGGGTGAAGCCCTGGCCGGGGCGCAGGCCCCAGCTGGAGGTGACGTCGCGGCGCTGGTCGGCGGCGGCCGGCAGGTCGGCGATGGCGCCGGCGAAGCCGATGTTCACGTCGTCGATGCGGGTCTGGGTGCCGGGATCGACCGCCACCGCCACCTCGCGCGGCGCGCGGGCGCTGGCCGGGGTCTCGTTGAGCTGGACGGTGATGCGCGGCGCGAAATAGCCGAGCGTGCCGAGCAGGTCGCGCACGTTCGCCTCGGCCGCGCCGAGCAGGCGCGACAGCTCCATCGCGTCCAGGTCGTCGAGCTGCCGGTAGCGCTGCAGTTCGAGGTGCAGTTCGAGGTATTCGCGGATGTCCTTGGGCGCCTGCACCGCCAGGGTGAAGGCCTCGCGGGGGGCGCTGCCGGCAGGCTTCCTGTCGTTGGCGGCGGCCATCTCGGCGGCCTCGCCGCTGCTCAGCACCCGGTTGCCGGTGTCGCCCGCGGACCCTTGCTGCTGCGCGTCCTTCTTGCCGGGCATCAGGCTGCAGCCGGTCAGCAGCAGCGCCGCGCAGCACACCGACCACGACCCCGGTCGTAAAAACGCCGGCGACGGAGCCGGCGTGGTCAGGGAACGAAGAGGGAGTCGTCGTCGGAAGGAGGAGGTGTGCAGGCGCCCGGTCATCGGGTCATTTTGACAGGAGACGCATGGCCTCCTCCAGGCCTTTGAGTGACAAAGGGTACATCCGTCCCGCCATGATCTGCTGGACGAGACCGATGCTTTGGCGGTAGCCCCACACGCCCTGCGGCTCCGGATTGATCCAGGCGTAGTGCGGAAAGGTGTGGGTCAGGCGCTGCAGCCACTCGGCGCCGGGCTCCTCGTTGTGGTACTCGACGCTTCCGCCGGGCTGCAGGATCTCGTAGGGGCTCATGGTGGCGTCGCCCACGAACACCAGCTTGTAGTCGCGGCCGTAGCGGCGCATCAGGTCCCAGGTGTCGATCTTCTCGGCGAAGCGGCGTTTGTTCTGCTTCCAGACGAAGTCGTAGACGCAGTTGTGGAAATAGAAGAACTCCAGGTGCTTGAACTCGGTGCGCACCGCCGAGAACAGCTCCTCGACCCGCGCCACATGGTCGTCCATGCTGCCGCCCACATCCATCAGCAGCAGCAGCTTGACGGTGTTGCGGCGCTCCGGCCGCATGCGGATGTCGAGCCAGCCGGCGTTGGCCGCGGTGCTGGCAACGGTGCCGTCCAGGTCGAACTGGTCGGGCGCGCCCTGGCGGGCGAAACGCCGCAGCCGGCGCAGCGCGACCTTGATGTTGCGGGTGCCGATCTCCTGGGTGTCGTCGTAGTCGCGGTAGGCCCGCTGCTCCCACACCTTCACCGCGCTGCGGCCGCCGCCGGCGCCGCCGATACGCACGCCCTGCGGGTTCTGGCCGCCGTTGCCGAAGGGCGAGGTGCCGCCGGTGCCGATCCACTTGCTGCCGCCCTCGTGGCGGCCCTTCTGCTCCTCCAGGCGCTTCTTCAAGGTCTGCATCAGCTCGTCCCAGCCGAGCTTCTTGATGGCGGCGCGCTGCTCGGGCGTGAGCTCGCGCTCCAGCAGCTTGCGCAGCCAGTCCTCGGGCAGCTTCGGCAGGGCCTCGGCCAGCAGCTCCACGCCCTGGAAATAGGCGGCGAAGGCGCGGTCGAAGCGGTCGTAGTGTTTCTCGTCCTTGACCATCACCGTGCGGGCCAGGTGGTAGAAATCCTCCATGCTGCCGGCCTCGCCGCTGCCGTCGGCACCGGGCCCCACCACGCCGGCCTTCAAAGCTTCGAGCAGGGCCAGGTATTCGGTGACCGACACCGGCAGCCGGGCGGCGCGCAGGGTGAAGAAGAAGTCGATCAGCATGGCAGGGCTCCGGTGGGCGGTGCGGCGTGGGGGAGGGCGTCGGGCAGCCGCTAGCCGCGCGGCCGCTCCAGCTGGAATTGCAGATGGGCCCGCACCGTCGGCCATTCCGCCTCGACGATGCTGAACACCACCGTGTCGCGCAGGGTGCCGTTGCGCGACACCCGGTGGTTGCGCAGCACGCCGTCCTGCTTGGCACCCAGCCGGGCGATGGCGGCGCGGCTGGCGTGGTTGAAGAAATGGGTGCGGAACTCGACCGCGATGCAGCCCAGCGTGTCGAAGGCATGGCCCAGCAGCAGCCGCTTGGCCTGGGTGTTGAGGCCGGTGCGGCGCACGTCGGCGCGGTACCAGGTGCTGCCGATCTCCACCCGCCGGTGGGCGGCCTCGATGTTCATCAGCGACGTCATGCCGGCGAAGCGGCCGGCGGCGTCGCGCACCGCGAAGGGCAGCATCAGGCCGGCCGCGTGCTGGTCGAGGCGGCGGGCGATCTCGGCCTGCATCGTGTCGGGCGAGGGGATGTCGGTGGTCCACTGGCGCCAGATCTCGCCCTCGGCCACCGCCTCCTGCGCCTCGGCCAGGTGCCCGGCGGCCAGCGGCTCCAGGGTGGCGAAGGGCCCGCTCAAGCGCACGGCGGGCAGCGGCACCTGCAGGGGAGGGTAGGCGGACGGCTCGGCCATCGGCGCGCCTTCAGCGGTTGCGGGCATTCATCGCCACCAGCTTCTCGAACAGGCTCAGGTCCTGCTCGTTCTTCAGCAGCGCGCCCACCAGCGGCGGCACCGCGATCTTGCCGTCCTGGCCCTGCAG
>JAKONS010000243.1 GCA_022701845.1 Burkholderiaceae bacterium | reverse complement strand
ACCGCCTCGAGCCGGCGCTCGCCCAGGAACAGCTGCTCGTTGCGCTCCTGCAGCGCCATCGCGCTCTGCTGCAGTGCGCGCCGCTCGGCCAGCAGCGGCCCCTGGTCGACCACCGCGCAGATGAACTGGGTGACCGGCTCGCCGTCCTCGCGCAGGGTTTCGATGCGGCGGATATGCAGGTCGCCGACCAGCGAGCCTTCCTCGCCGATGGAGAACACCACCTCCGAGGTTTCGGCGGTTCCGCTGCGCACCGCCTCGCGAAAGCCCTGCATCACCTTGGCCACATGGCCGACGCTGACGAAGGGCATCAACGCGGTCAGCGGCCGGTCGCGCTCGGAGGGCTGGAACAGGCGGTGCGCCATCGCGTTGCCCTGCACCACCATGTCGTGCTCGTCGACCACCATCAGGGCCAGCGGCACGCTGGCGAACAGGGTCTCGAAGCGTTCGGAAGCGCTCTCGGCGGCGGCGTTGCTGTAGCGCAGCACCTTGTTCTGGGCTTCGAGCTCGCCGACCATGCGCGACAGGGCCAGCGCGTCGGCCTGGCGCCGGGCCGGCGTGCGGCGCTTGCCCGCAGGGGGATCTGCCGGCGTGCCGGCGCTCGTGGTGCGGGGGGGGCGGGGGGGGCGTTGTGAGGCTTTGGCCATCCTGGCGACATTCTGCCTGCCTCCTTCCGGGTCTGCCGGGTCTGCCGGGTCTGCCGGGTCGAAGCCGGCCGAGGGCGGATGCCGACAGGGCTGGTACCGCCCGATCCGCGCTGCCGCATCCGCCGGCCGCGGATCAGGCGGGTGGGCGTGCCGCATTTCCCGGCGACGGCCGCGCAGCCCGGCGGCAGAATGCGGCGTGCAGCCACGCGCTGCCCCATTCAGGAGACTCGGATGTTCGAAGGTTTTTCCACCCACGACGTGGCGGTCGACGGCGCCACGATCCACGCGCTGGTCGGCGGCCACGGCCCGGCGCTGCTGCTGCTGCACGGCCATCCGCAGACCCATGCCATGTGGCACCGGGTGGCCGAAGGCCTGTCGATGCGGTTCACCGTGGTGGTGGCCGATCTGCGCGGCTACGGCGATTCGTCCCGGCCCGACCCCGGCCCGCAGAGCGTCGCCTACTCCAAGCGGGTGATGGCGCGCGACATGGTGCAGCTGATGGCGCACCTGGGCTACCCGCGCTTTCTCGTCGGCGCCCACGACCGCGGCGCCCGGGTGGCGCACCGCATGGCGCTCGACCATCCCGACTGCGTCGAGAAACTCATGCTGCTCGACATCGCGCCGACGCTCGACATGTATGCCGGCACCGACGAGACCTTCGCCCGCGCCTACTGGCACTGGTTCTTCCTGATCCAGCCCTCGCCCCTGCCGGAGCGGCTGATCGAGGCCGACCCGGTGGCCTATGTGCGCGACGTCATGGGCCGCCGCCATGCTGGCCTGTCGGCGTTCGCGCCGGCGGCCCTCGCCGAATACGAGCGCTGCGTCGCCGTGCCCGGCACCGCGGCCGCCATCTGCGGCGACTACCGCGCCTCCGCCGGCATCGACCTGGAACACGACCGCGACGACCGCGACGCCGGCAACAAGCTCGCCATGCCGCTGCGGGTGATGTGGGGCGCCCAGGGCGCGGTGCATCGAAGCTTCGAGGTGCTCGATCTGTGGGCCGAGCAGGCCACCGACGTCAGCGGTGTGCTGGTCGATTGCGGCCATTACCTGGCCGAGGAGGACCCGGCGGCGGTGTTGGGCCAGATGCACGATTTCTTCCGCAGCACCAAGAACGACTGAGCAACGGCCGCGGCGGTCCGGAAGTGATAACTTCCAGCCTTTTTCCGCCGGAGTTCCTTATGGCGCAACGCCATCCTTTCCGCTTTTCCCGCCCACTCGTCGCCGCAGCCGCTGCGCTCGTCATCTCCGGTGCCGCTGCCAGCAGCGCATTCGCCGCGCCGCAGGCTCCGCTGCACGAAGCCGCCAAGGCCCAGCAGCAGGGCATGCTCGACACGATGCGCGACCTGGTCAACATCGAATCGGGCAGCAAGGACATCGAAGGCCTCGGCCGCATCGCCGCGCTGATCGGCGACCGCCTGAAAGCCCTGGGCGGCAAGGTCGAACTCATCACCCCGACCGATGTCTTCCGCATGGACGACACCCCGGAAAAAGTGGGCCAGGTGGTGCACGCCGAGTTCAAGGGCACCGGCAGCAAGAAGATCATGCTAATCGCCCACATGGACACCGTCTACCTCAAGGGCATGCTGAAGGACCAGCCCTTCCGCGTGGAGGGCGACAAGGCCTACGGCCTGGGTATCTCCGACGACAAGCAGGGCGTGGCCGCCATCATCCACACCGTCGCCATGCTGCAGAAGCTGGGCTTCAAGGACTACGGCACGCTGACGGTGCTGATCAACGGCGACGAGGAGATCAGCTCGCCCGGCGCGCGCTCCACCATCACCCGTTTCGGCGCAGAGCAGGACGCGGTGCTGTCCTTCGAGGGCGGCGGCAGCGACGGCAGCCTGCGCCTGGCCACCAGCGGCATCGGCGCGGCCTACCTGACCGTGGTCGGCAAGACCTCGCATGCCGGTGCCCGCCCGGAAGGCGGCGTGAACGCGCTCTACGAACTCTCGCACCAGCTGCTGCAGATGAAGGACCTGTCGCAGAACGACCGTGGCCTGAAGCTCAACTGGACGGTGGCCAAGGCCGGCACCAACCGCAACGTGATCCCCGGCGAGGCCTCGGCCCAGGCCGATGCGCGGGCGCTCAAGGTGGCCGATTTCGACGCGCTGGAGAAGGCGCTGCAGGACAAGGTGCAGAACAAGCTGTTGCCCGATGCCAAGGTGAGCGTGAAATTCGAGGTGCGCCGCCCGCCGCTGGAGGCCAACGACGCCGGCCGCAAGCTGGCCAACCACGGCCGCATGGTGTACGAGGAACTCGGCATCCCGATCAAGGTGCTGGACGTGGCGACCGGCGGCGGCACCGACGCCGCCTTCGCCGCGCTGAAATCGCGCGGCGCGGTGATCGAGGGCATGGGCCTGAGCGGCTTCGGCGCCCACTCGAACGACGCGGAATATGTGCAGATCGACACCATCGTGCCGCGGCTGTACCTGGCGTCGCGGCTGATCATGGATCTGTCGCAAGACAAGGTGAAGTAGGCCGGCCATGCGGGACGCTCTCGGCATCGTCGCGATCCTGGTCACGGTGCTGGTCGTGTCGCTGGTGCTGCGCCGCCAGTTGCAGACGGCGCGCGGCGACCTGACGCCAGCCGCCGCGGGCGCTGTCGCCGAGGGGTCCAGCGGGACTGCACCCTCCGGCACCGCGGCCACCTTGCGCGCCGAGCAGCAGGCGCGCGACGGGATCGCCGCGGCAGCGGCCGAAGCCCGGCGCCGAAACGACGCGGCCGATGCCGCGCCGTGAGGCCGATTCGCCCGATCGGCACGACCCGGCCGGGCTGACCGACGCGCAGGCGATGCGCCTGGCAGTCGAGCAGGCTCATGCCGCGCGGGCAGCGGGCGAGGTGCCGGTGGGTGCCGTGCTGGTACGCGACGGCCGGGTGCTGGCCACCGGCGCCAACGCGCCGGTGCGCACCAGCGACCCGACCGCGCATGCCGAGATCGTCGCCCTGCGTGCAGCAGCCGATGCGCTCGGCAACTACCGGCTCGACGGCTGCACCCTCTACGTCACCCTGGAACCCTGCCCGATGTGCGCCGGCGCGATGCTGCATGCGCGGCTGGCGCGGGTGGTGTTCGGCGCGGCCGATCCGCGTACCGGCGCCGCGGGCTCGGTCTGCGACCTGTTCGGCGATCGGCGGCTGAACCACCGAACGGCGGTGGAGGGTGGGGTGCTGGCATCCGAATCCGCGGCGCTGCTGCACGATTTCTTCCAGGAGCGTCGCAGCCACCAGGCGCGCGTCGCCCAGCCGCTGCGGGAGGACGCGCTGCGTACGCCGGCCGCTGCCTTCGCCGATCCGCGCGCCGCCGCATGGGAGGGTGCCTATACCGCCGAGGTACCTGCGCTGGAAGGTCTGCGCATGCATTACGTCGAACGTGGCGGTGCCGGTGCCCGTCCTGATGGCGTCGCCGACGG
>JAKONS010000235.1 GCA_022701845.1 Burkholderiaceae bacterium | reverse complement strand
GCGAATCCGACAGCGCGTTCGCGACGATGAGCGATTTCTCGTCGGGCGTGAGGTAGAGATGGTGCGGCTCCTTGCCGGTCGGAATGCGCTCTTTCTCGGTCCAGGTGGCAGGGTCGATGACACTGACGCTGGCATCGAGCGAATTCAGCACGAACACGGGATGACGAACCGTCGGCACGGCGGGCTGGGCACCCGCACCGGCGAACGCGAAAACGGCCAGCGCGGCAACGGCGCTACGAACTAGGAAACGGGCGATCGGCATCGATTGGCACAGTGGCAGAGCAACCCGCGAGTGTACGGTGGGCCGCCTGAAACCTCGCGAAAAGACCCGGCGCGACAAGGCTAACGCCGGTCAGGTTTTGGGCGCCTTGAGCAGATCCAGATCCGCCGCCTGCAGCCAGCGCCACTGCCCGGGCGCGAGGTCGTCCGGCAGTGAAAGGCCGCCGATGCGCGAACGATGCAGCCCCTCGACCCGGTTGCCGACCGCAGCGAGCATGCGCTTGACCTGGTGGTATTTGCCCTGGGTCAGCGTCAGGCGCAGATGGCACGACACGCCGGCCTCGCCCACGATCTCGCACGCGGCAGCGGCCACCGGGCGCGGATCGTCGTCGAGCACCACGCCAGCGAGCAGTCGCTCGACCTGGCCATCGTCCAGCGGATGTTTCGCGGTGACTTCGTAGACCTTTGGCAGGTGGTGCTTCGGCGAAGCCATGCGGTGGATGAACTGGCCGTCGTCGGACATCAGCAGCAATCCGGTGGTGTCCTGGTCGAGCCGGCCGATCGCCTGCACACCCTGCACCGCGCCCTTGGCCGGGCGTTGACGCAGCGGAGGCGGCAGCAGTGTGTAGATGCTCGGATAGGTCGACGGCTTCTGCGAGCACTCGGTGCCGGCTGGCTTGTGCAGCATCAGGTAGGCCTTGGCATGGATCTGCCAGTCCTTGCCCTGCACCCGCAGGCGAAGCCCTTCCGGATCGATATCGGCGGCGGAGTTCCGGCAGACCACCGCGCCGTCGCCCTCGCCCACCGCCACGAATCCCTGCTGGACCAGGCCGGCACACACGCGGCGGGTACCGAAACCCTGGGAGAAAAGAATGTCCTGGATCTGCATCGGGCGCCGATCCTAACGATCCGCCGCCAGCCCCTGCAGCTGCGCCGCGGTATCCACCGCGCCCATGCTGCGGGCCAGCTCGAGCGCGGTGAGACCGTCGCTGCTGCGCACCGCCGGATCCGCGCCGCGCGAAAGCAGCAGGTCGGCGATGGCGGTGCGATTGAACATGGCGGCGAACATCAGCGGCGTCTTGCCGCCCGGCGGCGCGAAATTCGCGCTGGCGCCGTGATCCAGCAGCAACTCGGCCATCGGCAGGTTGCCCTTGAACGCCACGCCGCCGAGCGCCGTCTGCGCCATGTCGTTGTAGCGGTCGGGATCTGCACCGCGCTCGAGCAGCAGCCGCGCGGCATCCAGGTGGCCGTGGTAGCTGGTGAGAATCAGCAGGGTGTCGCCTTTGTGATTGCTCATGTTGGGCGGCAGGCCATGGTCGAGCATCGGCGCCAGGCCCTCCGCATCGCCGGTGCGGGCGAAGTTGAAGATTTTTTGCGCGAAATCCAGTTTGTCCTGGTCGGTCGGGGTTTGTGGTTCGGTCGGTTGCATGGTGTCTTTCGAATGCTGCTGTGGGTCGACACGGCCTGTCGGAGCGGGGCGTGACTTTTCGATTCCGGATCCGTCGCTCGGAAATCGGGCCGATCTGCACTAGATTCTCCCCTCGCACGGAGAATCGAATGGATCAAGAAACGAACGACGGGCTGTGCTCGATTTTCTACATCAGTCGCCTGACGGTTTCCGCCACCCAGATCGACAGCATCATCAGGGTGGCGGGCCGCAACAACCGGGATCGCGGCATCACCGGCGGCCTGCTGTTCACCGGGCGATATTTCGCGCAGGTTCTCGAAGGTCCGACGGACACCATTGCCTCCACCATGCAAGCGATCGTGGCGGACACACGACACAGCGACATCACGACGCTGTCGAGTGGCCCGGTCGTCGCACGACGGTTCCGGCACTGGTCGATGGGTTTCGTGTTGGCGCCGGCAGCCGACCGTCTCGTCGGTGCGCTCATGGACCAGCCGGACGACATCGACGCCCAGGGGCGCCTGAACGACATGCTTTCGGAACTGATCGAGTCACGCGCTGCCCGGTTTTGACGGCATGCGGCGCGATCGCCTCGCGCCAAGCTGCGCTACGCCAGAACGAGTTCGCTCCGCTGTGCTGCTGCCGCCGCCGCCGCCGACGGTCCGGCGAACCGGGTTCGGGCCGATAACGAACGCGCATCGCCCTGATCGCCCAGCGTGAACACGCTGACCGCTGCGACGAGCTGTCGCGCCTGCTGTTGCAGACTTCCGGCAGCCGCCGCCATTTCCTCGACCAGGGCCGCGTTCTGCTGCGTCACCTGATCGATCTGGGTGACGGCTTCCGCGACCTGACCGACGCCTGCGCTCTGCTCGGTGCTGGCGAGGCTGATCTGGGCCACCGACTCACTCACCTGCTTGATCGCGGCGACGATCTCGCCCATCGTGGTGCCGGCCTGGTCGACGAGTTCGGAGCCGAGTCGCACCTGGTCGACGCTGTCGCCGATCAGGGTCCTGATCTCCTTGGCGGCATCCGCACTGCGCTGCGCCAGATTGCGCACCTCGGAGGCCACCACGGCGAAGCCCCGACCCTGCTCACCCGCCCGCGCCGCCTCCACCGCCGCGTTGAGCGCGAGGATGTTGGTCTGGAAGGCGATGCCCTCCACCGTCGAGATGATCTCGGAGATCTTCCGGGACCCCTCGTTGATACCGCTCATGGTCTGCACCACCCGGTCGACGACTTCCCCGCCCCTGAGCGCGATCGTCGACGCCTTGCTGGCAAGCATGTCCGCCTGCACCGCGTGTTCTGCATTCTGGCGAACCGTGGCGCCGAGCTCGTCCATCGTCGCGGATGTCTGCTCCAGGGCGCTGGCCTGCTCTTCGGTGCGCTGGCTCAGGTCGTTGTTGCCCTGGGCGATCTGGGTGGAGCCGGTGGCGATCGAGTCGGAAGCGTTCCGGACCTCCCGGACGATCTGCGAAAGACTCGACTGCATATGCTGCAGCGACGCCATGACGCTGCTCGGCAAGGCATTCGCCGCGTGGTGCAGCGTGCCGAGATTGCCATGGGCGACCTGCTGGGCGGCCAGGTTCAGGTCGTTCGGCTCGGCGCCGAGCGCACGCGACAGGTTGCGGGAAATCGCATAACCGGCCACAACCGCAGCAAGCAATGCGACGGCGCAGGCGGCGATCAACATCGCCCGCTGACGCTCGAAGCTGGTCGACGCGTCATCGATCAGTCGCCGGGCCCGGCCTTCGGTGTAGTCGGCATACGCGACCGTGCTTTTGACCAGGGCGGCCAGCAGCGGGCGGCACTCGGTGTTGATGCGTACCGTCGCTTCGCCTTTTTTCCCGGCCAGCGCGAGATCGACGATGCCGAGCGCGACCGGCCCGTACAACGCCTCCACCCGATCGATTTCGCGCACCAGGTCGCGCGCCTCTTGCGACACTTCCGGCTGGCCGACCATCTGCTTGAGCCTGGTCAGGCGAGCCGACACATCGTCGTGCGCCTTCAGGACCGCTGCACGTTCT
The DNA here is from genome assembly GCA_022701845.1 of Burkholderiaceae bacterium. Next base: position 22,603 of record JAKONS010000235.1, on the reverse strand, counting down.
GCCGCGGTATCGGCGGGTGTGTCGACCAGCACCAAATTGCGTGCGGCAATCGCACGCTCGTCCACCGCGCTTCTGACACCGTCGGCGAGCTGGGCGCGGGCATTGACGCCGTCCACGAAGTTGACGAAGTCCTGGTGCGCGCTGCCCATGCTGCGCACCGACAGTCCGGCGACCAGCAACACGAGGAACGCCAGCAACCCAAAGGCAAGCCCCAATTTTTGACGAACCGTCATCACCTGCACCCTAGATTTCTGAAGTTACCGAATGTACTAATCATTTTCTGCTGCATCGATCAGTTCTGATCGAATTTCCTCAGGAATCGCGCGTGAATTGACTGGACCGCCTGATCGCTAGGCGGACCCACACGCCGCCGCAAGAGCAAGTGGTGGTTCACCATGTGCCCCCTCCACGCTTCCACGCTTGTGCGGCGGTGCCACTCTCCCTAAAACGGGGCATGGACCAAAAACCGTTTCGACTCCACGTCGCCGACAGCGCGATCGACGACCTGTACACCCGCCTCGCCCGCACCCGCCTTCCCGACGAGCCGCCCGGCCTGCTCCCGTGGCAAACCGGCACCGACCTTGCCTTCATGCGCCGCCTGCTCGCCTACTGGCGAGACGGTTTCGACTGGCGGGCCCAGGAAGCCCGGCTCAATGCCTTCGAGCAGTTCACGACACCGCTCGCCGGCATCGACCTGCACTACCTCCATGCGAAAGGCCAGGGCCCCGCACCCCTGCCGCTGCTGCTGTCTCACGGCTGGCCCGGCTCGGTCTTCGAGTTCACCGAGCTCATCCCGCGCCTGACCGACCCGGCCGGTTACGGCGGCGACCCGGCCGACGCCTTCACCGTGGTGGCGCCCAGCCTGCCGGGCTTTGGCCTGTCGTTCGCGCCGCAGCAACCGCGCCTGTCGGTCGAGCAGATGGCGGACGCCTTCGCCACGCTGATGACCGAAGTGCTGGGCTATCCGCGCTTCGCCACGCAGGGCGGCGACTGGGGCGCCTCCGTATCCGCGAGGTTGGGTTTCGCCCATGCCGACAAGACCATCGGGGTACACCTCAACCTGCTGCCGCTGCGCCGCGACCTGTCGGCCATCGCAGGCGACACCCCTGCGGAGCGCCAGTACCGCGAGGAACTCGCCCGCTGGCTGCACGAGGAAACCGGCTACAGCACCCAGCAGGGCAGCCGGCCGCAAACCCTGGCCTATGCCCTCACCGACTCGCCTGCCGGCCTGGCAGCATGGATCGTCGAGAAGATGCGGGCCTGGTCCGACTGCGGCGGCGATGTCGAAAGCGTGTTCAGCCTCGACGAGATCCTCGCCAACGTGTCGCTGTACTGGTTCACCGGCGCCATCGGCTCCTCGTTTTGGCCCTACTACGCCCGCCACCACGGTCCCTGGCCGATCCCCGACGGCTGCACGGTCGACGTGCCCATGGGCTATGCCGAGTTCCCCGCCGAGATCGTGCGGCCCCCGCGCGCGCTGGCCGAACGCTGCTTCACCGACATCCGCCGCTGGAGCGTGATGCCGCGCGGCGGCCACTTCGCGGCGATGGAGCAGCCCGACGCCCTGGCCGACGAGATCCGCGCCTTCTACCGGCCACTGCGCGGCTGATCTCAGGCGCGCAGGCCGAGTGTGCGCAGTTCGTCCTCGAACAGCTGCCGCAGCCTGTGCTGGCGCTCGAAGCCGAAACGCGCGGTCAGCGTGGCGATGCTGATGGCGCCCATGCCGTGCTCGCCCATGCGGAAGGCGCAGCCGAAACCCGCCACGCCGGCCTCGCCGAAGGAGTCGAACACCAGCGCGCAGCCCTGCTCGCGCACCGCCGTTGCCATGGCCATCAGGCGGTCCAGGGTGATGTTGTTCTCGGCGTAGCACTGCGCATTGCGGGCGAATGTCGCGGCGATCTCGGTGTCGGACATCAGGCCCAGAACCGCCGTGCCGCCGGTGCCGGTACCGATGAGCCGGCGCTGGCCGATGCTGGTCGACAGGATCTTGATCGCCGAATTGCCCTCCTCGCGGTGCGCGCAATAGACGTGGTCGCCCTGCCGCATCATCAAAAACACGGTATCGCCGCCGATGCGGCCGATGCGTTTCATCACCGGCACGAAGCGGCGCAGCAGCGGTGTCGGCTGCGGCAGCAACGAGCCCAGCAGCACCGACTCCGGGCCCAGACGGTAGAGGTGCTCGTTGTCGCGGTCGACGAACTTCTCCTCGACCAGGCACCGCATCAGGCGGTAGGTGGTCGCCCGGTCCAGGCCGGCGTCGCGCACCAGCTGGGCCAGCTTCACGCCCTCGTCGTTGCACCGGGCGACCTGGCGCAGCAGCTGCAGGGCGCGCCGCACGCTCTGCGCGCCGCGCACCGGCTCCGCGCCGCCTGCGGCGATGGCCGGGGTGGCGTCGTCGACGTCGGGCGGGGCCTGCAACATACGGGTCCTCCTACTCAGCGCAGGGGAGAGAAAGCGGTGGGCTGGAGCAGTCGATTTTCCATGCGCACGATCCAGGGCAGCACCTTGTCGGCGTACGCCTGCCAGGCCGGGTCGGCCCACAGCGTTTCGCGGCGGCGCTGCCGGTCCATCAGGTCCTCGAAGGCCCAGATGTGCACCGCCGTGTTCAGCTGGCCGGTTTCCGCCGTGAAGTAGCCGACCAGCGTGCCCAGGTGCTGGCGGGTCAGCGCCAGGCCTTCGGCCTCGAACAGCGTCAGAAAGGGCCGGAAGTGGGCCGGGGCGAAGCTGTAGTTGCGTTCCTCGTAGATCACGTCGGTGTCCTTTTTTTCTTCAGTCGAGCGGGCCGGCGTAGGCATCGCCGACCGCGCCGTAGGCCATGTAGCCACCGTCCACCGGCAGCGTGACGCCGGTGATGAATTCGGCGCCGTCCGACGCCAGGAACAGCATGGCGTCGGCGATGTGCCGGGCCGAGCCGAAGCGGCCGGCCGGCGTGCGGCGCCGCACCCGCTCGCCGTCGAGCTTGCCCTCGTCGAGCAGCTTCTGGAAGAAGGGCGTGACCATGTAGCCCGGCGCGATGGCGTTCACCCGCACCCCTTGCGCGGCCCATTCGCAAGCCATGGTGCGGGTCATCATGCCGATGCCCGCCTTGGCCGCGCTGTAGGCGTTGCGCCGCGCCAGGCCCATCACGCCGGCGATGGAGCTCAGGTTGATCATCGCGCCCGCGCCGCGGCGCAGCATGTGCGGCGCGGCGGCGCGGCACATCAGGTACGTGCCGCCCAGGTGCACGTCGACCAGGCGCCGGAAATCGGCCACGTCCTGGTCGACCGTCGGCAGAAAGCTGTCCGGGATGCCCGCGCTGTTGATGAGCACGTCGAGCCGCCCGTAGCGCGCGGCGGTGCCGTCGACCACCTCCTGCACGCGGGCCTCGGAGGTGACATCCATGCCGACACCGCCATGCCCCGGGCCCAGCCGCGCGGCTTCGGCCTCGGCGCGAGCGCCGTCGAGATCGGCCAGCACCACCGTGGCGCCCTCCCGGGCGAAGCCCTCCGCCGCGGCCAGGCCCAGCCCGCTGGCGCCGCCGGTGATGAGCACCACCCTGCCCTTCATCTCGTCGTACCGCATCGGCCCTACTCCTCCAGCCTGATGTTGGCGGCGCGGATCACGCCGCCCCATAGCGCGCTCTGCTCGCGCACGAAGGCGGTGAATTCCTCCGGCGTGGTGGGCGAGGGCTCGATGCCCAGGTCGGCCAGCCGGTGGCGCACGTCCTCGCTGGCCAGCGCCTTGTTCAGCTCGGTGTTGAGCCGCGCGACGACCGCAGGCGGCGTGCCGGCCGGCGCCGCCAGGCCTTGCCAGGAATAGCTCTCGAAGTCCGGTACGCCGGCCTCGGCGAAGGTCGGCACATCGGGCAGCACGCCGCTGCGCCTGCTCACCGATACCGCCAGCGGACGCAGCTTGCCGCTGCGGATATACGACAGGCTGGCCGCCGTGTTGACCAGGTACATGTCGATCTCGCCCGCCATCAGCCCCAGCAGCGCGGGCGCGTCGCCCTTGTAGGGCACGTGCAGCAGCTGGATGCCGGCCTTGCGCTGGAACAGTTCCATGCCGAGGTGGTTCGGCCCGCCCAGGCCGGGCGTCGCGTACTTCAACGCGCCCGGCTGCTTCCTGGCCAGGGCGACCAGTTCCTGCAGGTTGCGCGCCGGCACGTCGGGGTGCACCACCAGCACGAAGGGAAACTTCGTGGTGCCGCCGACATAGGCGAAATCCTTGTCGGGCTTGTAGGGCACCTTGGCGAACAGATGCGGGGCCAACGCCACGGTGGACGTATCCACCGTTCCGATGGTGGAGCCGTCCGGCCGCGCCTTGGCGACCAGGTCGCCGCCGATCATGGTGCCGGCACCGGGCCGGTTGTCGACCACGATCTGCTGGCCCAGCGCGCCGGCCATCGCCTGGCCCAGCAGCCGCGCCACCACGTCGGTGCCGCCGCCCGCCGGATAGGGCACCACCCAGCGGATCGACTGGTTCGGAAAGCCCTGCGCCCAGGCGTCGGGCAGCACGGCGGATGTCAGCAGCAGGCCGGCGGCCTGGCGACGGGTGAGGGATGTCGGCATGGGGTTCGTCTCTTTTCTTGTGAAGGTTTCAACCCGCCGCCGGCCGCACGCCGCCGAAGCCGTGCCAGGAGCCCGCAACCAGCCAGCCGGCGTCCACCGGCAAATTGATGCCCGTGATGACGCGCGCCTCGTCGGACAACAGGAACACGATGGCCCGAGCGATGTCGGCCGGATCGATCAGCGTGCCCAGCGCGCTGTTGGCTTTCAGTTTTTCCGGATCGCGCAGGCCCTGGTCGATCTGCGCCTGCAACCCCGCGGTCACGGTGTAGCCGGGCGACACGGTATTGACCCGCACGCCCGAGCGGCCCCATTCGGCCGCCAGGCATTCGGTCATCGAGATCACCGCCGCCTTGGCCGGGCTGTAGCCGTGCAGCGGCATCGAGCGCATGCCCGCCACCGAGGCGATGTTGACGATGGCGCCCTGGCCGCGCGCGGCCATCGCGCTGCCGAACTCGGCGCAGCAGGCGTAGCTGCCCTCGAAATCCACCGCCAGCACCTGCTGGAAGCGTGTGTGGTCGAGCGCGGCCGGCGTGTCCGGCGACTGCAGGATGCCGGCGCAATTGACCAGCAAATCGACCTGCACGCCCTGCCCCTGCAGCCGCGCATGCGCATCGGCCACCGCCGCCCGGTCGGCCACGTCGAAGGCCGACGCCAGCGCGCCCAGCCGCTGCGCCACGGCCGACGTCTTGCCGGCGTCGAGGTCGGCCACCACCACCCGGGCGTTGCTGGCGAGCAGCAGTTCGCAGCAGGCCAGGCCGATGCCGCTGGCACCGCCGGTGACCAGCGCGGTGCGCCCGCCGAAGTCGTATGGGCCCGCCATGGTCAGTGGCCGGTGAATTGCGGCTTGCGTTTGCCGGCGAAGGCCTCGACCGCCTCGGCATGGTCCTGCGTGAGGTTGGTCAGGCACTCGTAGGCAGTGCCGGCGTCCATGTGGCCATGGGCCAGCTGGCGCAAGGGAATCGTGTAGCCGGCCTTGGTCCAGCGGATGGCCTTGGTGGCGCCGTTGCGCAGCTTGGCCACCAGGCTCTCGACCTTCTCGTCGAGCTCGGCGGCTGGCACCACGTTGCCGATGGCGCCCAGTTGCCTGGCCTCGGCCGCACCGAGCAGTTCGCCGGTCAGCAACAGCTCGCGCGCCTTGCCGAAACCGATCATCTGCGGCCACAGAAAGCCGCCGCCGTCGGCCGCGTTCAGGCCCACCCGCACATGCGGATCGCCGATGCGGGCGGTGTCGGCCATCACGGTGATGTCGCACAGCAGGGCCAGCGTGGCGCCCAGGCCGACGGCGTCGCCGTTGATACGCCCGACGATGGGAATCTCGCAGTCCAGCATTGAGTACACGATGCGTTTGGCCTCCCAGGTCACGATCTCGAACTGCTCGGGCTCGCGCACCGCCTCGCGCATCCACTCGATGTCGCCGCCGGCGCAGAAGGCCTTGCCCGCGCCGGTCAGCACGATGGCGTTGATGTCGCGCCGCTCGCCCAGATCGATGAACACCCGCGACAGCGCCTTGTGCAGCGCGCCGTTGACGGCGTTCAACGCCTGCGGACGGTTGATGGTGAGGTAGGCGACACGGTCGCGGATGTCGAGCTGCAGCTCGGAGGCGGTCATGGAAGCGGTCATGGTCTTGTCTCTTTCTCTCTCTTCGGTCAAAACGGGTCAGGCGCCGAGCAGTTGGCGGCGCACGTCGATGCGGGCCAATTGCGTCTCGGCGTCGCCGAACAGCGTGGCGGCCACCTGCAGCCGGCGGTAGTCGTGCGACAGGCGGTATTCCTCGGTGACGGCGATGCCGCCGGACACCTGGATCAGCTGGCCCAGCGCCTTCAGCGCGCGGTGGCCCAGGAAGGCCTTGGCCGGCGCCAGCGTGGGCCACGGGCCTTCGGCCGAGCCGTCGAGTTCGGCCGCCAGCCGGCCGGCCAGCGCCAGCAGCTGCTGCAGGTCGCAGAACACCTCGGCCATCTTGTGCTGCACCGCCTGCTGCGCCGACAGCGGTTTGCCGAATTGCACCCGCTGCTTGAGGTAGTCCAGCGTGAGCGCGAAGGCGGCGGAGAACAGGCCGGCGCTGTCGGCCACCAGCGCGGCGGCGCCACGGTCCAGGGCTTGCCGGGCGAGGTCGTCGCCGGGCAGGCGCTGCGCGGGCGCGGCCTCGAAGGCCAGCAAGGCGGTGCTGCGGCCGTCGACCAGCCGGGCCGGGCGGGAGGCGATGCCGGCGGCCGATAGATCGACCAGTGCCAGCGCATCGCCGACCGGCAGCAGCAGGTGCGTGGCGTCGTCGTCGCCCAGCACCGTACCGGCCGGGCCGTCCAGCGTGTCGCCCACCCAGCGCACGGCGCCGGCATCGGCCAGCGCCAGCCGCATGCCGCCGGTCGCCAGGGCCTCGCCGTGCGCGGGCAACAGCCGCGCCACCAGCGGCGCCAGCAGCAGTTGCAGCCCCAGCGCCTCGGGCCGGCCATCGGCGCCGGCCTCGCGCAGCAGGGCGAAACACGCGCGGTAGCCGGCGTCGAAACCGCCGGCGGTCTCGGGCAGGGACAAGCCCGTCCAGCCCATCTCGGCGATCTGCGTCCAGGCGCCCGGCGCGGCCTGCGCGGGCTGGTCGAAGGCGGCGACCCGGCTGGCCAGCGGCCGGTGGCTGCGGAACCAGCGGCGCGCGGTGTCCAGCAACAGTTCGGTGTCTTCCTGTTCCATGGTTTTGCGCTTTCTCACATGCCCAGGATGGACTTGGCGATGATGGTTTTCTGGATCTCGTTGGCGCCGGCGTAGATGGTCACCACGCGGCGAAAGAAGTGGCGCTCGGCCCAGCCCCGGCCGTCGCCGGCGAGCAGGCCGCCGCCGTAGCCCGGCGCCAGCACGATGCCGTCCTGCCCCAGCAGCGACATCGCGGTTTCGCTCACCCGCTGCTGCAGCTCCGAGCCGCGGATCTTCAGCGTCGAGGCCGCCGGACCGGGTTCACGGCCGGCCATCTGCTCGGCCAGCACCGCCAGCGCGGCCGATTCCAGGGCGATGAAGTCGGCGGTGATGGCAGCCAGCCGGCGCCGCACGCGCGGGTCGTCGATCAGGGGGCGCCCGTCGCGGTCGCGGCGCTCGCGCGCCAGCCGGTCGAGCAGCAGGATGTCGCGTTTGGTGCGCGGCGCCTGGGCGTTGTTGACCCGCTCCCGGGCCAGCAGCTCCTTGGCGTAGGTCCAGCCGTAATTGAGCCGGCCGATGACGTTGGCGCGGGCCGTGCGCACGCCGTCGAAGAACACCGCGTTCACGCTGTGGCCTTCGTCCATCGTCAGGATGGGCTGCAGGCTGATGCCGGGCGACTTCATGTCGAGGATGAACTGGCTCAGGCCCGCCTGCGGCTTGGCGTCAAAGTCGGTACGGGCCAGGCAGAACATCAGGTCGGCGTGGTGGCCGTGCGACAGCCAGGTCTTCTGGCCGTCGATCACCCAGTCGTCGCCCTCGAGCTTCGCGGTGGTCTTGAGCGAGGCCAGGTCCGAGCCGGCGTTGGGCTCCGAGAAGCCCTGGCACCAGAACTCCTCGCCCGCCAGGATCTTCGGCAGGTAGCGCGCCTGCTGTTCGGGCGTGCCCTCGGCGATCAGCATCGGGCCGGCGAGGAACAGGCCGTGCACGTCGCCGAGGGGGGCGTCGGCGAAGGCGGATTCCTCCTCAAAGATATAGCGCTGCAGCTCGTTCCAGCCGGTGCCGCCGTGGGCTGCGGGCCAGTGCGGCGCACCCCAGCCGCGGCGATTCAGCGTGGCCTGCCAGCGCGCGATGACGGCGCGTTCGGTGTGCAGGCCGCCGCGGGTGGCGTCGACCAGTTCCTCGTCGAGGTTCTCCTGCAGAAAGGCGCGGACTTCGGCGCGGAAAGCGCGCAGTTCGGGCGTATCGAAGATGCTCATGCCGGCTCCGGGATCAGGACCAGCGAACCGGTGGTGCCGCGCGACTGCAGCGCGTCGTGCGCCGCGGCGGCCTGCGACAGCGCATAGCGCCCGCCAATGTGCACCGGCAACTCGCCGCTGGCGATCAGACCGTAGAGCACGTCGGCAGCCGACTGCAGGTCGGGATGGGTGTTGACATAGGCGAACACGCCCGGCACCGAGACGGTGAGCGAACGCGCCGGACCGAGGGCCGACAGCTTTACTTCCGGCAGGCCCTCGGCCACCTGGCCCAGGTTCACCAGGTGGCCGAAGGGCTTGAGCACCGCCAGCGAATCATGGAAGACCTGGCCGCCCAGCCCCTCGAAGACGATGTCCACGCCCGCGCCCCCGGTCAGCCGTTTCACGCCCTCGCCGAACGGTTCCTCGTTGTAGAGGATCACCTCGTGGCAGCCGCGCTGCAAAGCGATCCCGGCCTTGTCGGGCGAGCCCACGGTGCCGATGACACGGCAGCCCAGCCGACGTGCCCAGGGCGCCAGCAGCGAGCCCAGGCCGCCGGCTGCGGCGTGCACCAGCACCACGTCGCCCGGCTGCGGCCGGGTCACCCGGTGCAGCAGCATGTGGGCGGTCAGGCCCTGCAGTGTGGCGGCGGCGGCCTGTTCGCAGGAGACGGCATCCGGCAGGCGCAGCACCAGCCGCGCCGGCAGGTTGCGCAGGCTGGCGTAGCTGCCGACCGGCGGGCAGGCGTAGGCCACGCGGTCGCCGACGGCGAAGCGGCGCACGCCCTCTCCCACCGCGGCGATCTCGCCGGCCCCTTCCACGCCCAGTGCGCCGGGCAGCGCAGGCAGCGGGAACACGCCGCGGCGATGGTAGGTATCGAGGTAGTTGACGCCGACGGCGTGCTGGCGGATCTGCACCTCGCCGGGCGCGGGCGGCGGTACGTCGACGGCCTCGTGGCGCATCCGGCCGGTGTCTCCGTAGGCGTGGATGCGCACGGCATGGGCTGCGGTCATGCGGCTTCCTTCGTGGTCGAGTCGAGCAGCCGGTCGCGCAGCTCGCGCTTCAGGATCTTGCCCATGGGGTTCTTCGGCAGCGCATCGAGCACATGCCAGTGGCGCGGCACCTGGTAGTCGGCCAGGGTCGCGACGCAGTGGCGGCGCAAGGCATCCACATCGAGCATGCTGCCGGGCGCGGCGACCACGCAGGCGGCGATGTCCTCGCCCAGGCCGGCGTGCGGCACGGCCACCACCGCCGCCTCGGCCACGCCGGGGAATCGGTAGAGCGCCTCTTCGACCGCGGCCGAGGCGATCTTCAGACCGCCGCGGTTGATGATGTCCTTCTTGCGGTCCACGAAGTGCAGGTGGCCCTCGTCGTCGAAGCGGCCGATGTCGCCGGTGTGCACCCAGCCGTCGACGAAGGCCGCGGCCGTCGCCTCGGGGTTGCGCCAGTAGCCCGATGCGGCGGAGGGGCCTGCGAACACGATCTCGCCGGTCTCGCCCTGCGGCACCGCCTGGCCGTGCTCGTCGACCAGCCGCACCGCGCAGCCGCGCATCGGCCCGCCGATGCAGCCGGCCTTGCGCGGCAGGAACCACGGCGGCAGCACCGTGCCGGCCGGGCCGGTTTCGGTCATGCCCCAGATATGCACCTGGTCGACCTGCGGCAGGCGCGCGGCGAACTTGGCGATCACCTCGGCCGGCATGGCTGCGCCGCCGTAGCCCAGGCGCCGCACGCGCGACAGGTCGTAGCGGCCGCGCGGGTATTCGTCGATCATGAAATGCAGCGGCGAGGTCACCCCGTGGTAGACCGTGGTGCCCTCGCTCTCGATGAGCCGCAGCCGGCCGGCGTTGTCCAGCGGCGACTGCTCCAGCACCACGCCCGCGCCGTGCACCCAGCAGGACATGCAGGCCATGTTGAGCACCGAGCTGGTGAAGATCGGCCAGGCGCCCTGGTAGGTGTCCTGCGCGGTCAGGCCGATGGCACCGCCCACCGCATAGCCGCTGAACAGCTGGCTGCGATGCGTATGCGTCACCGCCTTGGCGCGCGCCGTGGTGCCGGAGGTGAACAGCAGCACGCTCGGATCGTCGGCGCGGGCCACCTCGGGCAGGTCGAGGTCGTGGAAGACCGCTTCGGGTTCCGGCCACACCGCCGGATCGTTCGGGTCGCCTTCCAGCAGCAGCAGGCCGGCCTGCGGATACAGGCCGCGCAGGCGCTCGGCGGCATCGGCCGTGGCGACGATCAGCGCGGGCTCGACCAGTGCCAGCGCGTGGCGCAGCTCGTCGTCCGAGGCGCGGGTGTTCATCGGCGCGACGATGGCGCCCAGCCGCCAGCAGCCCAGCGCCGTCAGCACCGCCTCGCGCACCGCGGCGTTCGACAGGAACAGCGCCACGCGCTCACCCTGCCGCAGGCCGCGCAGGTGCAGCCCGCGCGCCACCGACTCCATGCGGATCACCAGCTGCGCATAGCTCAGTCGGTCCCGGTGGCCGCGGTGGCTGTGGGCCGACAGGGCGAGCTGGAACGGGTATCGCGCCGCCCGCCGGCGCAGCAGCGCGGGCACGGTCAGGCCGTGCAGTTCGTTGGCCAGCGCCATGCCGGGATCGCTCGTGTCGTGCACCGTGGCGTCTCCTTCTTCAGGCGATGCTGTAGCCGCCGTCGACCGGCAGCACGACGCCGGTGATGTAGCGGGCGTCGGCCGAAGCCAGGAAGGCCGCCGCCTTGGCGATGTCCACCGGCTCGCCCCAGTGGCCGGCGGGCAGGCGCTTCTTGATGGCGGCGCTGCGTTCCGGGTCGCTGAAGGCCGCCACCGACATGCGGGTGTCGATCCAGCCCGGCGCCACCGCATTCACCCGAATGCCCTCGGGCGCGAAGGCCACCGCCAGCGAGCGGGTGAGCGACACCACCGCGCCCTTGCTGGCGCTGTAGCCCGGGTTGCGGGCCGAGCCGAACTGGCTCCACATCGAGGCGAAATTGACGATGTTGCCCCTGGCCGCCGCCAGCGCGGGCCGCAGCAGCAGGCAGGCCAGCTGCGTGCCGTTGAGGTTCACGTCGATCACCTTGCGGAAGCCGTCGAGGGTGAACTCGGCGCCGCCGTGCTGGATGATGCCGGCCGCATTCACCAGCACCTGCACCCGGTCCAGGCCGGTCGTGGCCTGGCGCACCGCCGCCTCGTCGGTGATGTCGAGCTGGTGGAACGCGATGCCGCTGTTTTCCAGCTCAGGCTCGGTGTCCAGCCCCAGGGCCACCACACGGTATCCCCGGGCGACCAGTTCCAGGCCCGTCGCCAGGCCCAGCCCGGTGCCGCCGCCGGTGATGACGGCGACCGGTTTTTCGGAGCTTGCAGATGCGTTCATGTAGTGATGTTTTTTTGGGGTGGATCGCTCAGGCCGCCAGCGCTTCGAGGCGGTGCATGGCGGTTTCGAAATCGGCTGCCTCAAGGGGCCGCTGGAAATGCACCAGGTGCGGCGAGGCCATGGTCCCCTGCGCCACGCGGCGGATGGTCTCGGCGCCGCTGTCGTGCACGCCGAGCCCGGCCAGGTTCACCGGCAGGCCGACGGCGCGGTGGAAGTCCATCTGGTCGTCCATGAAGCCGCGCGAGCGCCCCTCCAGGACGAACTGCACCAGCAGCCCGTAGGCCACGTGCAGGCCGTGCAGCGTGCTTTCGCTGCCGGCGGCCAGCGGCAGGCCGCGGGTCATGGAGTGCGCGATCGACAGGCCGCTGTTCTCGAAGGCCAGCCCGCTCAGCAGCACCAGCGCCTCGGTCAGGCGCTCGAAGGCGGGTGTCGGCTCGCCGGTGTCGAGCGCGCGCAGGCCCTCGACCGCGTCGTCGCGGATGGTGCGGTCGCAGGCGATGGAGATCTGCCGCGAGGCGATGGTGGCGCTGCCGCCAAACAGGTTCAGGCCGTTGGCGGCGCGCGCCTGGTCGCCCTCGTAAAGCTTGCACAGCGCATCGCCGATGCCCGACACCAGCAGCGCCCGCGGCGCCTTCGCCAGCAGCCGGGTGTCGACCAGCACCGCATCGGGATTGCGCGCAATGAACTCGACCGACTCCAGCCGATGCTGGTCGTCGTAGTAGACGAAGGCCTTGCTGCACGGCCCGTCGTTGCTGGCCGAAGTCGGCAGCACCAGCAGGCGCGCGCCCAGCTCGCGCGCCACCGCCTTGCCGGTGTCCACGCCCTTGCCGCCGCCGGCGGCCAGCACCACGTCGGGCACCCGGCCACCCTCGCGCGCCTGGGCCACCAGGGCCTGCACCGCGGCGCGGGTGACGTCGCCCTTGACCTCCACCCAGCGCAGGTCCAGCCCGTGCTGCTTGCAGCCGGCCGCGGCGGTGTCGAACAGCAGGCCGTGCACGATGGCGTCGGCCACCAGCAGCGGCTGGCTGCCCAGGCTGGCCGCCACCTCGCCGGCCAGGGCGACGGCGCCCGGGCCCTGGTGGTAGCGGTGCACCGAGCCGAAGACGCGGATCGCGTGCGGGTCGGGCGGGCTCACTGGATCCATGTGGACACCCGTTCGCAGATGCGCGGCGTGGTGAGGCCGTAGCGGTCCTGCAGGTAGGGGATGGAACCGCACTCGATGAACTGATCGGGGATGGCGATCTTCAGCAGCTTGCGCGCCAGGCCCGCCTCCTGCAGCGCGTCGATCACCAGCGTGGCCAGGCCGCCGATGGCGACATGGTTCTCGACCACCACCAGCCGCCGGGCCGACTGTGCGAAGGCCAGCAGGCCCTCGACGTCAAAGGGCTTGATGGTGGCGCTGTGGAACACCGAGGCCGACACACCGCGCTGGCGAAAGTGTTCGGCGGCGTCGATGGCGCGTTCGGTCATGAAGCCGGTCGACACGAAGCCGATGTCGACATCGGCCCCGCTGTCGCCGACGACATGGCCCTTGCCGACCTGGAAGCGGTGCGTGGTCGGGTCGAAGACCTGTGCCACGTTGGCGCGCAGCAGGCGGCAGTACAGCGTGCCGTCCCAGCCCACGGCCTGCTCGGCGATCTGCTGCATCTCGGTGGCGTCGCAGGGGTCGATCACCGTCATGTTGGGGATGCAACGCATCAGGCCCAGGTCCTCGTTGGCCTGGTGCGTGCCGCCGTAGCCGGTGGTCAGGCCCGGGTTGCCGGCGAACATCTTCACCCGCTCGTTGCTGTGCGCGCAGGCGATGGCCAGGAAGTCGTAGGCGCGCCGCGTGGCGAAGGTGCCGTAGGTGGTGCAGTAGGGCACCTTGCCGACCTTCGACAGGCCGGCCGCCGCCGCGACCAGCCCCTGCTCGGCCATGCCGACGTTGAAGAAACGAGGCCGGTAGCGGGCCTGGAAGTCGGCCGTGTCGGTGTACTTGCCGAGGTCTGCGGTCATGAGCACCAGTTCGTCGTGCGCCTCGGCGGCCTTCATCATGCCCAGCGAGAACGGCGCCCGCACCGACGGGCGGCCGACGATGGCCTCGGACTCGCTCATGGCGAGGGTCTGCGATTTCTGCACGGCTTCACGCATTTTCGGACTCCAGTTCGCGGGCCACGTCGTCCCATTCCTCGGCGTCGATGCGCACGAAGTGGGCACGGTCGCGTGCCTCGATACGTTGGATGCCCCGGCCCGGCCGGGTGCGCAGCACGATCGCCTTGGGCTTGCCGTTGCCCTGCCCATCGCGGGCCCAGGCACAGGCGGCCACCAGGGCTTCGATGTCGTTGCCGTCGATCTCGCGGGTGTCGAAACCCCAGGCCGCGAAGCGGCCGGCGACCGGCTCGATCGGCACGACGATGGGGCCATCGGCCTGGATGCCGTTGCAGTCGATCCAGCAGACCAGGTTGTCGAGCCGGAACGCGGCCGCCACGCTGGCGCCCTCCCAGGTCGAGCCCTCCTGCAATTCGCCGTCGCTGATCTCGACATGGATGCTCGAGCGGTGGCCGTCGAGCTTGTAGCCCATGGCCGCGCCGGCCGCGATGCCCAGGCCGTGGCCGAGCGATCCGCCGGTCATCTCGATACCCGGCAGCCGGCCTTCCATGGTGCTCATCTCCAGCGGGCTGCCGTCGGCGCCATAGGTCAGCAGGTCGGCCTCGGTGATGATCCCGTGCTCGGCGAACACGGCCCACAGCGCGATCGAGTTGTGGCCGGTGGAGAGGTAGAAGCGCCGGCGATCGGGCCGGCTGAAATCCAGGTCGGCCGCCTCGAACTCATGGAAGTACAGCACCGCCATGAAGTCGGCGATGCCCAGGCCCTGGCCGAGGTAGCCCTGGCCCTTGCCGCGGGCCTGCACGACCATGTGGCGGCGCAATCGCAGCGCGGTCGCGCGCAGGCCGGCGACGCTCGCGGCCGGTTCGGGTGTGAACACTGCATTCATGGTGCGAAGAACTCCTTACATGCCGAGGTAGGTGGATCGCAGGTGGGCGTCGGCCAGCAGCGTGGCTCCGCTCCCCTGCAGCGAGACGCTGCCGTTTTCGAGCACATAGCCGTGGTCGGCCATCTGCAGGACCTTGAAGACGTTCTGTTCGATGACCAGCACGGTCACCCCCAGGTCGCGGATGCGGCGGATCGAGTCGAACAGCCGATCGACCATGATCGGCGCCAGACCCAGCGATGGCTCGTCGAGCGCCAGCACCCGCGGCTTGGCCATCAGCGCCCGACCCACGGCCACCATTTGCTGCTGGCCGCCGGACAGGGTCGAGGCGGGCAGCTTCTGGCGCTCCTCCAGGATCGGGAACAGCGCGAACACCTCGGCCAGGGTCTGGTCGCGCACCGCGCGGGCGCGTTTGTTGTGCGCGCCGACCAGCAGGTTCTCGCGGATCGACATGCCGGAGAACAGCTGCTTGCCCTCGGGCGACTGCACGAAGCCCTTCTCGACCACCTGGTAGGCGGGGCTGCCGCAGATCTCGATGCCTTCCAGCGATATCGAGCCCCGGGTCGGCCGCAGCAGGCCCGAGACGGTGCGCAGCAGCGTGGTCTTGCCGGCACCGTTGGCCCCGATCAGCGCCACCATCTGGCCGGGCTCGACCTTGAGGCTCAGGCCGCGCAGCACCGACACATCGCCGTAGCCGACCGTCAGGTCGCGGATCTCAAGCGCCGGCTTCGACATAGTCGTCTCCGAAATAGGCTTTCAGCACGTCGGGCTGGCGCACGACCTCGGCCGGCACGCCGTCGGCGATCAGCTCGCCCAGGTGCATGACGATGACGCGGTCGGACAAACCCATGATGACCTTCATGACGTGTTCGATGATGAGCACGGTGCAGCCCCGGTCGCGCACCTTGCGCACCAGGCCGACCATGGTCATGGCCTCCTGCGGCGTGGCACCGGCCACCACCTCGTCCATCAGCAGCAGGCTGGGATCGGTGGACAGCGCGCGGCCGAGCTCGACCTTGCGGCGCTCGAAGGCGGTGAGGTCGTCGGCCTCGGTATCGGCCAGCGCGCTCATGCCGAGGAAGTCGAGCAGTTCGTCGGCCTTGGCCAGTGCCCGCTTGCGGTCGTTGTTGCGCACCAGCGCGCCGACCACCAGGTTCTCGCGGGTGGACATGCCGCCGAAGGGCCGCGACAGCTGGAAGGTGCGCGCCAGGCCGGCCTGGCAGACATCCCAGGGACGCTTGCCGGTGATGTCGCGCCCTGCGAGCGAGATGCGGCCGGCGTCGGCGCCGAGGTAGCCCGCGATGACGTTGAAGGCCGTCGTCTTGCCGGCGCCGTTGGGGCCGAGCAACCCGAGGATCTCGCCGCGCCTGAGGTCGAAGGACAGGCCCTTGACCGCATGCACGCCGCCGAAGCGCTTGTCGACTTGGTCGACCTGCAGGAGTACGTCGCTCATTTGGCGCTCGCCTCGGTAGCGTAATGGGTTGCCGGGGTTGCGGCCGGCTTCGGCCGCAGCGCGGCCAGCAGGCGGCGGCCGAGTTTCTGCAGCGGATGCAGCAGGCCCTTGGGCAGGTAGAGCACCGCCACGATCAGCACGAAGCCGTACAGCGCCAGGTGCAGACCGGCATAGTTGCCGCCCAGCCAGGTGCGGCTGATCTCGGCCAGCGGGGCCAGGAACAGGGCACCGATCAGCGGCCCGAACACCGTGCCCTGGCCGCCGATGATGCTCATCAGCGCCATGTCGATGGACAGCTCGGTGCCCATGTTCCGCTCCGGATTGATGAAGCGGATGAACTGCGCGTAGAAGCTGCCGCCGAGCGCCGTCATGAAGGCGCTCATGGCCAGCGCGGCGAGGGTGTAGCGGGTGGGGTTGATGCCCAGCGACTCGGCCGCGTCACGGTCGCCGCGGATGGCCTTGAGGCACACGCCGAGCCGGCTGCGTTCCATGAGCCAGGTCATGCCCATCACGGTGACCAGCATGGCCAGGATGATGTAGTAGTAGGGCACCTTGCTCTCGAACTGGAACATGGCCCAGCTGGTGCCCACCAGCGGCACCGACAGGCCCTCGGCGCCCTTGATGTGGATGCCGAACACCGTGTCGGTGTTCTCGAACCAGATGCGGATGATCTCGGCGAAGGCGATGGTGGTGAGCGCGAAATACGGTCCGCGCAGGCGCATGGTCGGGAAGCCGATGGCCACCGCCAATATCGCCGAGGCCACGCCACCGACCAGCATGCCCAGCCAGGGCGACCACCCCATGCCGGTGAGCAGCAGCACCGAGCAATAGCCGCCGACGCCGCTGAACACCGAGTGACCGAATGAGATCTGGCCGACATAGCCGCACATCAGGTTCCAGGCACTCGCCAGGTAGGCGAAGTACAGCACCATGATCGCGGAATGGACGAGGAATTCGTCGTGCACCACCAGGGGCAGCGCGGCGCAGGCCAGCAGGAGCAGGGCCAGCGCGACGAGGCTGTTGCGGGGACTCATGGACGGTCTCCTTTCGATGACGTCACTTGCGGCCCATCAGGCCCTGCGGCCTCACGAGCAGGATCAGGATGAACAGGCCCAGCGAGAAGATCGACGCGGTGGGCGTGGCGACGAACTGCGAGGCCACCGACTCGAACAGCCCGATGACGATGCCGCCGACCAGCGAGCCGGCGATGCTGCCGATGCCGCCCAGCACCACCACGATGAAGGACTTGATGCCGAAGCTCAGCCCCACCTGCGGCGTGATCGGGATGAAGGGCGCGATCAGGCAGCCCATCACCCCCACCATGGCGCAGCCCAGGCCGAAGGTGATGTTGTAGATGCGCGCCACGTCGATGCCCGACATGGCGGCCGCGTCGCGGTTCTGCGCCGTGGCGCGGATGGCCCGGCCCAGGTCGCTGCGCGTTAGCCACAGCGACACCGCGCCGGCCATCACCAGCGCCGCGACGGCGGCCACCACGCGGAAGGTGTTCAGCGGGAAGTCGCCGAACATCACGCTCGTCACGCTGACGGCCGACGGCGTGGACCGCACGTTGGGCCCGAAGGCCATCAGCGCCAGGTTGTCGATCAGGATGTACACGCCCGCGGTCAGCAGGAGTGCGCTGATCGGCTCCACCACCAGCGCTCTTTCGCGGCGGATCAGCGGGCCGATGACGAACCACTGCACGCAGTAGCCCAGCGCGAACATCGCCGGCGCAGCGATCAGCACGCTGACGTAGGGATCGATGCCGCCCAGCTTCTGCAGCCAGAACGCGGTGTACATGGCGAGCATCAGGAAGGAGCCGTGGGCGAAGTTCACGATGCGCAACACACCGAAGATCAGGCTCAGCCCCAGGGCGATGCCACCGAGCATGGCACCCACCAGGATGCCGTTGAGCGCGGAATAGCCCAGTACGTAGAAATCCATCGGACGGTCCTTTGTCGGGACGTGGCGGGACGGCCCCGGCGCCGTGGCGGGCGCGGGGAACGGGTCAGGCGGAGAGGGGGTCTAGCGCTGGGCCCAGACCGGCACCGGCCAGACGGGCTTGGTGTCGGCCGCGCGGTTTTCCTTGGGCCAGATCGCGCGGCGCTTGCCGCCGATGTTTTCCGAGATCACGCCATGCGCGAAGGTGTTCTGCCCGGCAGCGTCGAACTTGATGCGCTGGTAGCCGGTGAACAGCGCCGGGCCCGCGCTGATGTCGGTGGCCGCGATGGCATCGCGCAGCTTGTCGCGGTCGGCCGATTTGGCGCGCTCGAGCGCATCGAGGATCACGTAGGTCGACGACATGCCCTGCGCCACATAGGCGCTCATGCCGTAACCCAGCGCGGCGCGGGTGCGTTTTTCCGCATCGAGCAGCAGCGGATCCTTGTTGGTGTCCTGGATGTCGATCTGCCAGTCTTCCTGCACGAAGTAGTAGGCGACCATCTTGGGCTGGATGGCGGCATAGAAGGACGGATCCTCGGTACCGCCGCCGGCCGAATGCACACCGAAGGGCAGATCGAGCCGTTGCTCGGCGAGCTGGCGGGTGAACAGCAACTGGTCGGGCGTGTACAGGGCCAGGATCAGGGCGTCGGGCTTGCTGGATCGGATCTTCAGCAACTGCGAGGTGAAGTCGACCTGGTTGGGCGGTGCGGGCTCGTCGAGCACGATGTCGATCTTGCGTTCTGCCGCCAGCTTGCGCAGGTTGGCCGCGTGCGAGCGGCCCCAGTCGCCACCCTCGTAGAAGAGGGCCACTTTCTTGACCGCCTTACCGGTTTCCTGGGCCAGCAGGTCCATCGCGTCGAGCTGTTCACGCGCGTCGTAGGTGGCCTTGTTGTTGATGCGGAAGACGTACTTGAAATTGCGTTCGGTGATCTCGTCCTTGACCGCGCCCACGACGACCCAGGGCGTCTTGTTGCGTTCGGCCAGTTCGGTCGACGGAAAGGTCACGGCGCTGTTGAAAGCGCCGCACAGCACCGAGACGTTCTCGCGCTGGATCAGGCGTTCGGTCTCGGACACGCCGACGTCGGCCTTGGACTGCGAGTCGCCGAACACGGCCTGCAGTTTCGCGCCGCCCATGGACTTCACCCCCCCGGCCGCGTTGATCTGCTCCACCGCGGCGATCACGCCGGCGCGGGTCTGGTTACCGACCGCCGCCGAGCCGCCGCTGAGGGGCAGCACACAGCCGATCTTGACGGCCGTCTGTGCCAGGGCGGCGCCAGTCGAGAGGACAAACAACACGCCCGCGGCGGCCATGCCACGCAGCGCAGAGGCGCGCTTCGTTTCCAGGTTCATGAGAGGTCTCCGTCTTTTTTGGTTTGGAGAGCCAGTGTGGGATTGCGTAATACGCCGTGCGGGTCAAATGCACGGTTCTATTCACTATGTGAACGTAGCGGTTTCCCCGTCGGGGGAAACAGCAGGTGCGTAGGAGGGGTGGGAGAAGTGCGAGGGACAAAGAAAAACGCCAATGGTTTCCCATTGGCGTTCATCGTCTAAGGTGGTGGAGCTGGGGGGATTTGAACCCCCGTCCGCAAGCCTTCACCGCGCAGTTCTACATGTTTAGCGAACTGATTTGGATCTCATGACCGAGGCCGCGCAGTCGCACGCTGCCTCTGTCACCAGCACCCTTGGATCTCGACCCATCCTCAAGGTACCCGAGGTGAGTCCAGCCTGCGTAGATTACCCCGCTGCCAGACCGTCGGATTGCTCCTTCGACCTGACCCAGCCCGTAGACAAACTGGTGCGAGACCGTCACCGAAGCGACGGAAGGTTCTTAGTGCTTAAGCAGCGAGAGCGAAAGGACGCTCGTCGTTTGCAGAAGTACGGGCGAACCCGGTGCTTTTTGCGTTGGCAATTAGCTTGATTCGGCCTGTTTTACGAGCGTACCGAGCTCGACATGCACCACAGCGACTCCGAACCCACGTCGAAACCAATGCAGCCCCTAGAGATCGCATTTTAGGCGGGATTGAGCAGATTCAAGAGGTCGGCGGGCGAATTGACCACCGCATCCGCGCCCCAGCGATCGATTTCTGCAGCATGGCCCAGATATCCCCACGATGCAGCCACGGTTCCCATGCCTGCGGCGATTCCCGCGACGATGTCGCGCTCGTCATCGCCCACATACACGCAGCGCCCGGGATCGACCCCCATTCGCCGACAGGCTTCGAACAACGGCTCCGGATGCGGTTTGGCATGGGCGGTGGTGTCTCCGCTGATGGCGGTCGACGACGCGGCCAGCGCATCGATGCCCTCCAGCAACTTTCCGGTGAATCGCTTCGATTTGTTGGTGACGATCCCCCAGGGCATACCGCGTTGTGCCAACCGGTCAAGCATGGCGGGGACGCCGTCGAACACGACCGTGTTCGACGTCATGCGCCGCTCGTAACGTGAAAAGAACTCTTCGCGCATCTCCAAAAAATCGAGATGGTCCGGCTTCATTCCGAATGCGACGGCCAACATTCCGCGTGCGCCGGCGCCGCAATGGGCTCGGTAGTCAGCCAAGGGCAACACCGGCATGTCGCGTGCAGCCCGCATGTCGTTGGCAGCCCCGCCAAGGTCGGGAGCACTGTCGATCAAGGTGCCATCGAGGTCGAACAGAACCGCTTGTACGTCGTGGAACATCTCAGGATCCGTTCGGCAGGGGACGGCGCGTGGCGATCATGTAGTTCACGCTGGTGTCGTCGGTGAGCCGGTATCGACGATTGAGCGGGTTGTATTCGAGCCCCTTCGAAGCCTGCAGATCGAGGCCGGCCATCCTGCAGTGCGCTGCGAGTTCGCTCGGCCGAATCAATCGCGCGTATTCATGCGTTCCGCGGGGCAACATGCGCAGCAGATATTCCGCACCCACGATCGCCATCACGAATGACTTGGCATTTCGATTGATGGTGGAGAAGAACACCCAGCCGCCGGGCTTCACCATCTGCGCACATGCGCGCACGATGGATGCCGGATCGGGCACGTGTTCGAGCATCTCCATGCAGGTGACGACATCGAATTCCCCCGGCTTCTCGGCTGCCAGCGCTTCGGCGCTGACGTTGCGGTACTGGATGTTGGGCGTGCCGGCTTCGATGGCGTGCAACCGTGCGACCTTGAGCGACTTCTCGGCAAGATCGACCCCCAGCACCTGGGCGCCACGTCTGGCCATCGCGTCCGCGAGAATGCCGCCGCCGCAGCCGACGTCGACCACCTGGGCGCCCGCCATGGGTGCCAGCGTCTCGATCCAACCGAGGCGCAATGGATTGATCTGGTGGAGTGGACGAAATTCGCTGTCCGGATCCCACCACCGGTGGGCCAATTGCGAAAACTTGGCAAGTTCTGCCGGATCGACATTCAGGTTTTCATGCATGGTTTGATTCTCCCACGCCCAAAAGAAAAGGCCCGCAGGACAAGCCTGCGGGCCTTTTGCATTAATCCGGTGAAGGATTAACGAGCGCGGGTACCGACCACTTCGATTTCCACGCGGCGGTTCTTGGCACGGCCGGCTGCAGTCTTGTTGTCTGCAACTGGCTGCTTCTCGCCCTTGCCTTCGGTGTAGACGCGGTTCTTCTCGATGCCCTTGGACACGAGGTACGCCTTGACGGCTTCCGAACGACGAACCGACAGACGCTGGTTGTAGGCATCGGTGCCGACGGAGTCGGTATGACCCACGGCAATGATGACTTCCAGGTTGATGTCCTTGGTCTTGGTGACCAGCTCGTCAAGCTTGGCCTTGCCTTCTGGCTTCAGCACCGACTTGTCGAAGTCGAAGAAAGCATCAGCAGCGAAGGTGACCTTGCTTGCCTGGACCGGAGCGACCGGAGCCGGCGGGACCGGAGCCGGCGGACGAGGACCTGCAGGCGGCGGCATGACTGCGACCGGTGCGGCGGGCACCAGGGCGCCGTCGCAACCGACAGCGGCAGTAGCCGGCGTCCAGCTGGCATCACGCCAGCACAGTTCGTTCGTACCGTTCTTCCAGACGAGTTCGCCTGTTCCGTTTTTCCAGTTGTCCACGACGTTACCGCCGTTAGCAGCCGTAACACCGGTAGTCTGCGCGCCGGCGGCGGTGGCGACCGCAGCGACTGCAAACAACATCGCCACTTTGTTGAGTTTCTTCATGGTTCTCCTCTTGGGGAAAAAGCCGCAGCCGCGCTGCGATCCTGTACGTTCTCAGTGACCATCACCAAAAACGCTGAAAAAGATTGTGCCATAGCGGTTTCCTGAGTCGTTGCAAAAACGGGACGGATACCGTAGGACTGCAGCGCTTTTCCCCCGTGATGTTGCAACTTAACGACATGGTTCGGATCACCGTAAAATCGAAGGTTTTCCGCTCGCTGTTCGCACTGCTCACATATGACATCCTTCGCCAAGGAAACGCTGCCGATCAGCCTCGAAGAGGAAATGCGCCGCAGTTACCTCGACTACGCGATGAGCGTGATCGTGGGCCGCGCACTACCCGATGC
>JAKONS010000229.1 GCA_022701845.1 Burkholderiaceae bacterium | reverse complement strand
CCACATCGACCCGGCCGGCGTGGTGCAGCGCATCCTCTACACCGACGAGTTCACCGCGCGCGACCGGGTCGACCGCTGAGTCGGCCGGCATGAGGATCGTTTTCGCGGGCACGCCCGCATTCGCCGCTTCGGCGCTCGAGACGCTGCACCGCGAAGGCTTCGAGATCGTGCTGGTGCTGAGCCAGCCCGACCGGCCCGCCGGCCGCGGCATGCAGCTGCAGGCCTCGGCGGTCAAGCAGTTCGCGCTGGCCCACGGCATGCCGGTGGCGCAGCCGCGCGGGCTGCGGCTCGACGGCAAATTCGCCGACGACGCCGCTGCCGCCCAAGCCCGCCTGGCCGAGGCGGGCGCCGATGCGATGGTGGTCGCCGCCTACGGGCTGATCCTGCCGCAGTGGGTGCTCGACATGCCCCGGCTCGGCTGCTTCAACATCCACGCCAGCCTGCTGCCGCGCTGGCGTGGCGCCGCGCCCATCCACCGGGCGGTCGAGGCGGGCGACAGCCACACCGGCAACACCATCATGCAGATGGACGCCGGCCTCGATACCGGCGACATGCTGCTGGCCGAATCGATGCCGATCGCCGCCGACGACAGCACCGGCAGCCTGCACGACCGACTGGCCGCGCGCGGCGGCCCGCTGATGGCCGCGGTGCTGCGTCAGGCCGCCGCCGGGTCGCTGCGGCCGCAGCGGCAGCCGGCGGAAGGCGTCACCTACGCGGCCAAGATCGACAAGGCCGAGGCCGCCATCGACTGGTCGCTCGACGCCGCGACGATCGCCCGGCGGGTGCGCGCCTTCGACCCGTTTCCGGGCGCGGCCACCACGCTCGACGGCAACCCGCTGAAGATCTGGTCGGCGCTGCCGGTCGACGACGCGCCGGCCTTCGCCGCCGCCGCGCCCGGCACGGTGCTGGCGGCCGACGGCGACGGCGTGCTGGTGCGCTGCGGCGACGGCGCCCTGCGCGCCACCGTGCTGCAGCGTGCCGGCGGCAAGCGGCTGGAGGCCGGCGGTTTCCTGCGCGGCAACCCGGTCGCCGCCGGCGTCCGGCTGGGCTGAGCGGTGCGTGCGCTCGCCGGCCCGGTCGCGTGGCGCAGCCTGCCGGGCGATCCGGAATTCCGCCGCGGCATGCGCGACATCGCCGCCACCTCGCTCGGCATTTCTGCCTGGGCGCTGGTGGCGGGCGTGGCCACCGCCAAGGCCGGCATCGGCACCGGCGTGGCGGTGACGATGACCCTGGCGATCTACGCCGGCAGCGCGCAGCTGGCGGTGCTGCCGCTGCTGGTGGCGGGCTCGCCGCTGTGGGTGGTGTGGCTGACGGCCACCTGCGTGAACCTGCGCTTCGTCATCTTCAGTGCGCTGTGGCGCAACTATTTCGGCCACCTGCCGCTGGCCCGGCGCCTGCGCATCGGCTACTTCAGCGGCGACATCGTCTTCGTGCTGTTCCTGCGGCGCTTCCCGGCGCAGAAGCCGGAGGCGGGGCAGGAGGCGTATTTCTGGGGCGCGGCCATCTCCAACTGGCTGGCCTGGCAGATACCCTGCGTGGCGGGCGTGTTCATGGCCGACCTGATCCCGATCGGCTGGGGCCTGGGTTTCGCCGGCGTGCTGGCGCTGCTGGGCGTGGCCTGCTCGATGCTCGCCGGCCGCATCGAACTGCTGGCCGCCGGCATCGCCGCCTGCGGCGCGGTGGCGGCTTTCGCGCTGCCGCTCAAGATGAACATCCTGGTCGGCATCGCCGCGGCGGTGGCGGTGGGGCTGGTGACCGAGGCGCTGTTCCCGCCGCCCAGCCGCATCGTGGCGCGCGGCGCCGGCGACGGCCGCGGGGATGCGCCGGGGAGCGGCGAATGATGGCGCCCGACGGCTGGGGCGATACCGTCACCGCGCTGGTGGCGGTGGCCGGCCTGGCGGTGATCACCCTGGTCACCCGTGGCTTCTTCCTGATCCCCGAGCGCGAGGTGCAGATGCCTTCGTGGCTGCGGCGCGGCCTGCGCTATGCGCCGCTGGCGGCCCTGGCGGCGGTGCTCGGCCCGGAACTCTTCATGCGCGACGGCCAGCTGATCTCGACCTGGGCCGACGCCCGCCTGCCGGCGGCAGCGGCGGCGCTGGCCTTCTACCGGTTCCGGCCGAGCATCCTGGGCGTGATCGCGGTCGGCATGGCGGTGTACCTGCCGCTGCACATCGGCCTGGGCTGGTAGGGCGCGGGCAGCCTGCCGGGCCGCTCAGGCGGCAGCGGCGAGGCGGTCGCAGAACTGCGCCAGCGCTTCGATCTCGGACGACTTGTCGAACACCGCGTCGGCGCCCAGCGCGGTGCAGCGGGAGCGGATGTCGGAGGTGGCGTAGTTGGTCAGCACCACCACCCGCTGGGCCGCGTGGCGCGACTGCACCGCGCGCAGCACGCCCAGGCCGTTGCCGTCTTCGAGGAACAGGTCGACGATGGCCAGCTGCCAGTCGTCGTGGGCCGACAGCCACTGGCGGGCGGCATCCTCGCCCGCCGCCCAGCCGACCAGCTGCACCGGCGCCAGCTCGGTGAGCGCGGCGGTCAGGTTCTCGCGGATCAACGGGTTGTCTTCGACAAGGAAGGCAGAAAGCATGGAGCGGCGATCGGAAGCGATGTCGCCGAATGTGGCGATCGATCAGTAGGCCAGCAGGAAAGCCGTCGCACTGTAGGACTTCGCGATGTTTGCGGACGGCGCGCCGGTGCCAACGCTGTTCCTACAATCGGCCGGGTTACCACGCGGTTACCGGCAGGCGATGCGACCGCCGAACCGCAACCCTCAACCCGCATTCCTGCACTGACATCCGAATGAACATCCTGCGCTTTTCCGATCTTTGCGCCCGTGGCGACGCCGCCGGCAAACGTGTCTTCATCCGTGCCGACCTGAACGTGCCGCAGGACGACACCGGCCGCATCACCGAAGACACCCGCATCCGCGCCTCGGTACCCTGCATCGAGCTGGCGCTGAAGGCCGGCGCCGCGGTGATGGTCACCTCGCACCTGGGCCGCCCGACCGAGGGCGAATTCAAGCCGGCCGACAGCCTGGCGCCGGTCGCCGCCCGCCTGTCCGAACTGCTGGGCCGCGAGGTGCCGCTGGTGTCCGACTGGGTCGACGGCGTGCAGGTGGCGCCGGGCGAGGTGGTGCTGCTGGAGAACTGCCGCCTGAACAAGGGCGAGAAGAAGAACGATCCGGCGCTGGGCAGGAAGCTGGCCGCGCTGTGCGACATCTTCGTGCACGACGCCTTCGGCACCGCGCACCGCGCCGAGGCCTCCACCTACGGCATCGCGCAGTACGCGCCGGTGGCCTGCGCCGGCCCGCTGCTGGCCGCCGAGATCGACGCCATCGGCAAGGCCCTGGCCGACCCGAAGCGCCCGCTGGCGGCCATCGTCGCCGGCTCCAAGGTGTCGACCAAGCTGACCATCCTGCGCGCGCTGGCCGACAAGGTCGACCAGCTGATCGTCGGCGGCGGCATCGCCAACACCTTCATGCTGGCTGCCGGCCTGCCGATCGGCAAGTCGCTGGCCGAGCCCGACCTGATCGACCAGGCCAGGGATGTCATCGAGGCGATGCGCGCCCGCGGCGCCGCGGTGCCGATCCCGACCGACGTGGTGGTGGCCAAGGAATTCAAGGCCACCGCGCAGGCGACGGTCAAGCGCGCCGAGGATGTCGCCGAGGACGACCTGATCCTGGACATCGGCCCGGAAACCGCCAAGGCCCTGGCCGCGCAGCTGGAAGCCGCCGGCACCATCGTCTGGAACGGCCCGGTCGGCGTGTTCGAGTTCGACGCCTTCGCCCACGGCACCGAGACCATCGCGCGCGCCATCGCCCGGTCGCCGGCCTTCAGCATCGCCGGCGGCGGCGACACCCTGGCAGCGATCGCCAAGTACGGCATCGAGAAGGATGTCGGCTACATCAGCACCGGCGGCGGCGCGTTCCTGGAAATCCTGGAAGGCAAGACGCTGCCGGCGTTCGAGATCCTGGAAAAGCGCGCGGCCGGCTAACGCACGCGCGAGCGGGGCGCAACGGTGTGAACACTCGCGGCACAATCTTTGCATGCGGTTACGCTCTTTCCTTATTCGTCAAGAGCATCAAGCGCCATGTCAAAAATCAGTCCCAAACACGCTGCCGCTCCCCTGCTCGTCCTGAGCGTGGTCCTGGCTTCCTGCGGCGGAAGCAACGACCCGGTGGTCGTGAGCAATCCGGCCACCACCACCCCCGTCACGACGACGCCGACCACCACCGCACCCACCACCACGACGCCCGCGGTCACCCCGCCGGCGGTGGTGGCCGACCTCAGCTGCAACAGCACCGCGGCCGATGGCAGCACGGTGGTGGTGGGCAGCGGCGCGCCCGGTGATCCTTCCCTGCCGGAAGCCGCCTCCGGCTACCGCACCGGTCTGAAGACCGTCGCCTCGAAGACCTTCATGGTCTCGTCGGCCAACCCGCTGGCCAGCAAGGCCGGCTGCGACATCCTGAAAGCCGGCGGAACCGCGGCCGATGCGGCGGTCGCGGTGCAGGCGGTGCTCGGCCTGACCGTGCCCGAGGCCACCGGCCTGGGCGGCGGCGCCTTCATGCTGTATTACGACGCCACCGCCAAGACGGTGCAGGCCTACGACGGCCGCGAGACCGCACCGGCGGCCGCCACCAACAACTACCTGCGCTACATCGACGACACCACCAACCTGTCGACGCCCACCCCGAGCGCACGCGCCAGCGGCCGCTCGATCGGCACCATCGGCGTGGTCCGCATGCTGGAGCTGGCCCAGAAGGACCATGGCGCCCTGCCCTGGAAGGACCTGTTCGGCAACGCCACCTCCCTGGCGGCCAACGGCTTTCCGATCGGCGGACGCCTGGCCGCCGCGATTTCGTCGAACGCCACCAGCCTGAAGCGCGACGCCGAGGCCGCCGCCTATTTCTTCAACGCCGACGGCACCCCGAAAACCCTCGGCACCGTCCTGAAGAACCCGAAGTACGCCGCCACCCTGACCGCGCTCGCCACCCAGGGCGCCAACGCGCTCTACACCGGCCCGATCGCGCAGGACATCGTCGCCAAGATCGGCATCACCGCGGCCGTCGACGGCAGCCCGATCACCCCCGGCAAGACCACCATGGCCGACCTGGCCGCCTACCAGGCCAAGCGCCGCGAGCCGGTCTGCGTCACCTACCGCGCCTACTGGGTGTGCAGCATGTCGCCGCCATCCTCGGGCGGCATCGGCGTGGCCTCGGCACTGGGCATCCTCGAGAACTTCACCATGGGCCTATACAAGCCCGCGGGCACCGACGAGGGCGGCGTGCCCACCGCCAAGGGCATCCACCTGGTGAGCGAGGCCGAGCGCCTGGCCTATGCCGACCGCGACATGTACGTGGCCGACACCGACTTCGTGCCCCTGCCGGGCGGCACCTGGAACACGATGCTCAACAAGAGCTACATGAGCAGCCGCGCCAGCCAGATCAGCTTCTCGCGCAGCATGGGCGTGACGACCGCCGGCGCGCTGGGCACGGTGCCGCAGGGCGTCGACACCACCGTCGAGCACGGCACCAACCACTTCACCATCGTCGACAAGAAGGGCAACGTGGTCAGCATGACCACCACGGTGGAATCGAGCATGGGCTCGTTCCACATGACCAACGGCTTCATCCTGAACAACCAGCTGACCGACTTCTCGGCCAACCCGGTCGACCCGGCCAGCGGCCTGCTGGTGGCCAACCGGGTCTCGCCGGGCAAGCGCCCGCGCAGCACGATGGCCCCCACCATGGTCTTCAAGATGGCCGACGACGGCAGCAAGGGCGACTTCCTGATGGCCACCGGCTCGCCCGGCGGCGGCACCATCATCCAGTACGTGGTCAAGACGCTGGTCGGCGTGCTCGACTGGGGCCTGGATGCGCAGCAGTCGGCCAACCTGATCGACTTCGGCGCCAGCAACAGCGCCACCACCACCATCGGCGGTGAACACCCCTACGTGCTGAGCAGCATCGCCGGCAAGACCGGCCCGATGACCCCGGTGATCGCCGAGCTGACCGCCATGGGCCACACCATCTCCACCGGCGCGCAGACCAGCGGCGTGGGCAACATCCTGCGCAGCGGCTCCGGCACCACCCAGTTCTGGACCGGCGGCACCGACCCGCGCCGCGAAGGCGTGGTGCTGGGCGATACCTTCAAGCCCTGATCGACCCATCGCCCGCGGTGCCCTGCGCACCGCCCGCGCTGCCACCCCGCGACGGCCACCCCGGCCCCGCGGGGTTTTTCGTTGGCGGGCTGCGGCCGGCCGGCCGCCCGCCGCGGCGTAGCAGAATCGTCGTTTAGACAGAACGCTGGAGACCACCGTGCCCTTTGCCATCCCCGCCGCCGCCATCATGTCCGCCTCGAACCGGCCGCGCCGCGCCACCAAGATCGTCGCCACGCTGGGGCCGTCGTCGAACACGCCCGAGATGCTGGAGGCGCTGATCCGCGCCGGCATGAACGTGGTGCGGCTGAACTTCAGCCACGGCACCGCGCAGGACCATGTGGAGCGCGCCGCCATGGTGCGCGCCGCCGCCCAGCGCGCCGGCCGCGAGGTGGCCATCATGGCCGACCTGCAGGGCCCGAAGATCCGTGTCGGCAAGTTCGCCGCCGGCCGGGTGATGCTGGAGCAGGGTGCGAGTTTCGTGCTGGACGCCTCGCGCACCGAGCTGGGCGACGTGGCCGGCGTCGGCCTCGACTACAAGGAGCTGCCGCGCGACGTGCAGGCCGGCGACGTCCTGCTGCTCAACGACGGCCTGATCGTGCTGAAGGTGGATGCGGTGCGCGGCGAGGAGGTGCGCACCACGGTGCGCATCGGCGGCGAGCTGTCGAACAACAAGGGCATCAACAAGCAGGGCGGCGGGCTGACCGCGCCGGCCCTCACCGGCAAGGACATGGAGGACATCAAGACCGCGATGAGCTTCCAGGCCGACTACATCGCGGTGAGCTTCCCGAAGAACGCCACCGACATGGAGATGGCCCGCCAGCTGTGCAACGTGGCCGGTGCCGAATACAAGCACAAGCCCGGCCTGATCGCCAAGATCGAGCGGGCCGAGGCGCTGCCGCAGTTGGACGAGATCCTGCGGGTGTCCGACGGCATCATGGTGGCGCGCGGCGACCTGGCGGTGGAAGTGGGCCTGGCGGCGGTGCCGGCGCTGCAGAAACGCATGATCAAGCTGGCCCGCGAGTCCGACAAGCTGGTGATCACCGCCACCCAGATGATGGAAAGCATGATCGTCAACCCGGTGCCCACCCGCGCCGAGGTGAGCGACGTGGCCAACGCGGTGCTCGACGGCACCGATGCGGTGATGCTGTCGGCCGAGACCGCGGCCGGCCGCTACCCGCTCGAGACGGTGCGGGAAATGGCCGCCATCTGCTCGGCGGTGGAGGCGGCGCAGGAGTTCACCCTGGACGCCGACTTCACCGGCCAGACCTTCAAGCGCATCGACCAGTCGATCGCCATGGGCGCGCTGTTCACCGCGCACCACCTGGGCGCCAAGGCCATCGTCGCCCTGACCGACAGCGGTTCGACCGTGCTGTGGATGAGCCGGCACCTGATCTCGGTGCCGATCTACGCCCTGACCCCGCGGGTGAGCACCCAGCGGCGCATGGCGCTCTACCGCAACGTGCGCCCGCTGCTGATGGATTCGAGCACCGAGCGCGACATGGCGCTGCAGGAAGCCGAGCAGTACCTGAAGGACCGCGGCATCGTGCAGAGCGGCGATGTCTACGCCATCACCTGCGGCGAGCCGATGGGCGCGCCCGGCGGCACCAACATGCTGAAGATCTGCCGCGCGACCTGAGCGCCGCGCCCGCCCGCTAGAAACCCAGCGCCCGGCCGGTGCTGCACTGCGCGCCGCCGTTGGGCACCATGCCCTCGAGGAAGGCGCCGCGACCGTCCGGCGGCAGGCCGGTGGTGAAACGCACGTTGGGGTTGCTGTAGACCTTCTGCGCGCCGATGCCGCCGGCGTCGCGCAGCAGCCGCTCGCCGCCGCGGCCCGACTGCAGGGTGGCGCTGCCGTCGTCGCGCACCGCCACCGTCACCCCGTTGTCGCACTGGTAGGGCGCGCCGCCGAAGTAGGGCGCCAGCGGGTTGGTGGTGGTGCAGCCGGCCAGCGCCAGGGCCGAGGACACGAGGGCGAAGGTCAGGGGTCGCATGGTCGGGGATCTCATGGCAGGTTTCCGGGAAGGCCGCGCGGCCACAGCGCCCACAGGCGCAGGCTCTGCTTGAGGCGGCCGGCGGTCTCGCCGGCATCCGCGCCCCAGCCGGTGAAGAAATCGGCCCGCACCGCGCCGACGATGGCGCTGCCGGTGTCCTGGGCCATCACCAGGCGCTGCAGCGCGGCGGTGGGCCCCGGCGACGCCAGCCACACCGGCGTGCCGTAGGGGATGCTGGTGCGGTCGACCGCGATCGAGCGGCCGGGCGTCAGCGCCACGCCCTGCGCGCCGCGCGGCCCGAACGACGCCTCCAGCGCGTCGAGCGGTTCCTCGCGGAAGAACACGTAGCGCGGGTTGGTCCACATCAGCTCGTTGAGGCGCTGCGGGTTCTGCGCCAGCCAGGCGCGGATGCCGGGCCAGGTGGCGTCGCGCACCTGGCCGGTCTGCAGCAGCCAGGTGCCGATGCTGCGGTAGGGCTGGTCGTTGGTGCCGGCATAGGCCAGCCGCACCAGCCGCACGCCGCCGTCGGGCTCGGCGATGCGCAGCCGGCCGGAACCCTGGATGTGCAGCACCATCGCCTCGACCGGGTCGGCCAGCCAGGCCAGCGCGCGGCCCTGCAGCGCGGCGCGGGCCTCGGGCAGGGTGTCGATCTGCTGGCGGGTGAACCAGGGCTTGCGCTGGCCGAGCCCGGCCGGCGCGCCGTACAGCGGCACGTTGAAGCCGGGCGCCTGCAGCCGGCTGGCCGGCACCACCGGCTCGTAGTAGGCGGTGAGCAGGCCGTCGGGATTGCCGTCGGCCGACTCGACCCGCCAGGGCTGCAGCTTGGCCATCATCCAGGCGCGCTGTTCGTCGGGGGTGCCGATGCTCAAACGCCGCACGTCGCCGCACAGGGCGGCGAAGGCCGGGCCCGGCCGCTCGCAGCTCTTGGTCCAGGCGTTCCAGGCATCGGACAGGTCGTCGGCGGCGAAGCCGGGCAGTTCCGACCAGTCGGCCGGCACCCAGCGGCCGCGGCCGGCGGCCGGTGCGGGCAGCGACGGTGCGGCGGTGCCGAACGAGGGCATCGCGGCCGGTGCGGCGGCGGTGCCGGCCGACGGCGCCCCGGGGTCGCCGGTGCGGGCCGCAGGCGGCAGGCTGGGCACCGCGCACGACACCAGCGCCAGTGCCGTCACGCCGCCCAGCATTCCTAGAATGGCCCGTTCCACCCAACGCTGCGGGAGTCTTGTTGTCATGCTGCTGATTTTGCTCGAAGCCTTGCTGGCGCTGGTGGTGCTGGGCGTGATCGTCTGGTGGACGATGTTTGCCGGCCGCCGGGGCGGCGAGCCGCCGGAAGAATAGTCCGATGGATTGTCGCGGCGACCGATACATGGCGAAACCGCCCCCACCGGACCGGTTCGAATAATGGCCGCCGACGTCCACTTCGGACACGCAAACAAAGGAGTCTCCATGCGCAAATTCATCCTCGCCGGAACCGCCGCCGCGGTATTGCTGGTCACCGGCTGTGCCGACATGAACATGAGCGACACCCAGCGCCGCACGGCCGTGGGCGCCGGCGCCGGCGCCGCGGGCGGCGCGGTGCTGGGCGCGCTGGTCGGCGGCGGCAACGCCGGCAAGGGCGCCCTGATCGGCGCGGGCGTGGGTGCCCTGGGCACCTACATCTGGTCGAACAACATGGAAAAGCAGAAGCGCGAGATGGAAGCCGCCACCCGCGGCACCGGCATCGGCGTCTCCCAGACCGCCGACAACCTGCTCAAGCTCGACATCCCCAGCGACGTGTCCTTCGACACCGGCCGCGCCAACGTGAAGTCGAACTTCGCGCCGGTGCTCGACCGCTTCGCCGCCAGCCTGCAGAGCAACCCGGCCGCCACGGTGCGCATCGTCGGCCACACCGACAGCACCGGCAGCGACGCGGTGAACGATCCGCTGTCGGTCGACCGTGCCGCGGCCACCCGCGACTACGTGGTGATGCGTGGCGTCGACGCCCGGCGCTTCGCCATCGAGGGCCGCGGCTCGCGCCAGCCGGTCGCCAGCAACGACAACAACGCCGGCCGCGCGCAGAACCGCCGGGTCGAGATCTTCATCGGCGAACCCAGCCGGTCCTGATCGGGCAGCGGGGCGCGCCGCCGCCCCGGCACCCACCGAAGCCGCCATCGTGCGGCCCGTGCGAGCGGGCCGGATAATGGCGGCTTCGCCTTTGTCCTCCGCGCCGCTGTCGCCCCGTCTTCTTCCCCTGTCCTGTCCCCTTTTCCACCTGTTCCCGCAGGTACCTCCCATGCTCGGCATCGTCCTGACCGCCATCTTCGCCATCGACATCCTGCTGGCCGTGCTGTCGGCCCGCAGCGAGCCCGGCGCACCGGTGCGCAAGGTCGCGCTGGCGGCCTTCGGCGCGCAGTTGCTCCTGGGTGTCGGCGGCGGCATGTTCGCCATGACGAAGTTCATCTGAGCGGCGTCTTTCTTCGCCTTTCGCTCTCCGGTCGTTTGCTCGGGGCGCCCCGAGACCCTCTCCGCCCATGGCCTCCCCGGACTCCCCGAACACCACGAATTCCCCGACCGCGCTGAGCCCCGAGGAGGCCGCCGCGGCCGGGCTGCGCGCGTTCGACGACGCGGTAGCCGCCGCGAACGGTTTCCGCAGCCGCGCCGGCCAGCGCAGCATGGCCGAGAAGGTGGCGCAGACCCTGGGTGCGGCCACGCTCGGCAAGGTTGAGGAAGGCGACGAGCCGGTGCGCGCCATCGCGGTGATCCAGGCCGGCACCGGCGTCGGCAAATCGCTGGCCTACTGCGCGCCGGCCATCGCGCTGGCGCTGGCGCGCAATACCCGGGTGCTGATCTCCACCGCCACCGTGGCGCTGCAGGAGCAGCTGGTCACCAAGGATCTGCCGGCGCTGGCCACGCTGCTGCCGCAGCCGTTCCGCTTCGCGCTGGCCAAGGGCCGGGGGCGTTATGTGTGCCGCCTGAAGCTGGAGCGCCTGGGCGGCCTGACCGCGCCCGAGATCGACGAGGACGACCCGGAAGACGATCTCTTCGCCGACGACAACGCCGCCCAGCGCAGCGCGCGCGACATGCGCCCGGCGCACGAGGTGGAAGCGCGGCTGAAGTTCTATGCCGGCGTGGCGCAGGCGCTGTCCTCGGGTGCCTGGGACGGCGACCGCGACACGCTGGAGAGCCCGCCCGCGGCCGACGCCTGGATGCCGATGGCCGCCGAAGCCGCGTCCTGCACCGGCAAGCATTGCCCGTCGTACGGCCAGTGCGCCTACTACGAGCGCCGCAAGACGCTGGTGGGCGCGCAGGTGATCGTGGTCAACCACGACCTGCTGCTGTC
>JAKONS010000184.1 GCA_022701845.1 Burkholderiaceae bacterium | reverse complement strand
AGGTGAACTTGTCGCCCACGAACTTGGCGGTCGGAAACTTCGCGGCGTCGAAGATGTCGGCGCTCTGCAGATGCTTGTCGAATTGGGGCGTGCCGGTGTTGATCGAGCCGATCTCGAACGTCAGCTCCACCTTGCCGGTCTTGGCGGCCTTGTCCAGCTGCACGGTGCCTTCCTTCTTGTCGAAGCGGCCGCGGTTCACGCTGGCGCCGAAGTGGCCGATCTCGAACGTGGCGAAGGTGTGCGACGGATCGACGGCGTAGGTGGCGGTCTGCGCCTGGGCGGCACCCGTGGCGAAAGTGGTCAGAGCGGCGAGGACGAGGAGGGTGTTGCGCATGTCGATGGTTTCCGGGTTGATGAAAGGGAAGGAACAGGAACGGGATCGCGAAGGGTAGTCAGACCTTGCCCACGCCCGTCAGCGCGAGCTTGAACTTCACCTGGACGTCGTCGGCCACCATGGAGGTGTCGGCCCACTCGTTCTCGCCGATCTTGAAGGCCAGGCGCTTGATGACGAAGCTGCCGGTGGCCGTGGTGGTGGGACCGCTCTGCGTCATGGCGACCGGCACGGTGACGTCCTGCACGTTGCCCTTGATGGCGAGCTTGCCGGCCACTTCGTACCTGCCGCCGCCGAGCGCTTTGATGGCCGTCGACTGGAACGTGGCCTGCGGGAACTTCGGCACGTTGAACCACGGGGCCTTGGGGAGTTCGGCATCGGATTCCTTCACGCCGAGCGTGGCGCTGCCGGTGTCGACGGTGAACGCGATCTTGCTGGTGGCCAGCTTGGCCGGATCGAAGGCGATCTGGGCGTCGAACTTCCTGAACTGGCCGTCCACGGGCACGCCCATCTGCTTGCTGGTGAAGGTGATCTGGCTCTGCGCGGGCACGAGGGCCTGCTGGGCGAAGGCCGGCGCGCCCGCCAGCAGGGCCGCGGAGGCGAGCACCAGACTGCTCAAAGGATTTGAATATTTCATGGGTTCCCTGTGTCTGTCGAAAAAAGAATGGGAGTCAGCCCCGGCCCGGCAGCATGCGTCGCAGCAGCCCGTCGCGGTCGACGAGCTGGTGCTTGGCCACCGCCGCGACGTGCAGCACCACCAGCGCCGCCAGTGCGTAGGCGGTGATCTGATGCCACGGCTTGATGGTCTCGGCCAGGACCGGGTCCACCGGCACGAAGCTGGGCAACGGCAGCACGCCGAGGAACACGATCGGAAAGCCCGCCGCCGAGCTGTAGGCCCAGCCCACCAGTGGGACGATGAAGAACAACGCGTAGAGGAGCACGTGCGTGGCGTGATGCGCGACGTGCTGCCAGCGCGGCATGGTCGCCGCCACCTTCGCGGGCAGGGCGGGTGGACGATGGCCGAGCCGCCAGAGCAGGCGCAGCGTCGCCAGCGCGAGGACGGTCACGCCCGCCCACTTGTGCCAGTTGTAGAGCTTGAGCCGCTGCATGGAGAACGGCAGGCCCGTCATGTAGAGGCCCACCACGAACATGCCCACCAGCGCCAGGACCATCAGCCAGTGCAGGGTGATGGCCGTGGCACCGTAGCGGATCGGTTGCGGCGAAGGGGTCGTCATGTCGTCGGAGGGTCGGGTGCGTTGGAAGAGCGCGACCCCACGGGCCATCGCGTTCGGCGCAGTCTAAGAGGACCCGCAGGCATCGGCTTTCAATCGGGTTGACGCCAAGGTTCGAATTTTTTGAACCCTGGCTCGAGGCGTCTACCAGCCCAGTCCGTGGTTCAGTATCCAGATCGCGAGGCTGATGGTCCCGAACGACAGCACGGTCGCCAGCAACAATGCCGCCGCGCACATCTCCTCGAAGCCGTACTTCTGCGCCAGGATCGGGTAGATGCTGAGCATCGGCGTGGCGGCGAAGATCACCGCCGCCGCGCGCAGTTCAGGATCGTCGGGCGGCAGCAGCCACATCATGGTGCCCACCGCCAGCGGATGCAGCAGTAGCTTGCCCAGCGCGATGGAGGTGACGTCGCGCCGCATGCCCTTGGTCTTCAAACCCACCAGCGTGCCGCCGATGACGAACAGCGAGACCGCCGCCGAGGACATGGCCAGCATGTTGATCGAGCGCGCGAGGACGCCCGTGATCGTGATGCCCGTGAGCGAGACGGCGACGCCGCCGAGGATGGCCAGGATCACCGGGTTGCGCGAGAGCTGGGCGAGCGACTGCAGCAGGATGCGGTGCCACTTGCCCTTGCTCGCATGCCCGCTGTCGGCCATGACCAGCGTCAGCGGGATCATCAGCAGGTTTTCCACCAGCATGCACATCGCCAGCCCCACCGCCGCCGGCGCCGGCCCGGCCACCAGGATCGCGATCGGGTAGCCGATGAAGCCGCTGTTGGAGCTGGAGACGCCCAGTCCGCACAGCGCGCTCAGCGTGAAGCCCTTGCCCTGGCGGCGCCAGGCCCACAGCAGTCCCGCCGTCATCATGAGCAGCGAGCCGACCGCGTAGCCGAGCAGGTAACGGGCGTTGAGCACCTCGCCGACCGGGCGCTGCGACAGCGCGGTGAACACCAGCGCCGGCAGCGCGAAACGGACCACGTAGGTGCCCAGCACGCGCATGTCGGGCTTGCTGAAGACAAGGTGGCCCGCCGCGAAGCCCAGCGCGATGACAACGTAGATCGGACCGGTGATGGCGAAGGTCTGGAGCATGCGGAAGCGTCGGGCCCACGTCCGAGGTGCGCCTGCTGACGGAGGAGGGCAGGGAGCCATCGTCCGAGCGGGTTCGTTTCCGCGTTTCTATCACTCCGACCCTGCTGCGCAGGTTTGCCGCCAGGCATCGCCTGCGTGGAGGTAGGACTCGTAGGGGTTGCAAAAATTGCACTATTGAATGGGTTATCGAGACTTTTGCGGGAATAAAGTTTAAAGAAAATATATTATTGATTATGTGATTTATCAACAAAACGATTGGTTGGACGGCTGACCAGAAAGTCCGCTTTGGGCTTAAAGCCGACATGGCGGCAACGCCAGAGCAGACATTCCCATGCCTGCGAAGCCGATCACAGATTCCTTCTGGCT
>JAKONS010000179.1 GCA_022701845.1 Burkholderiaceae bacterium | reverse complement strand
AAATATCGAGGTCGGGCGCCGGCAGCACGCCGGCGGCCTTCTCGGGCCACTCGGCCAGCTTCAGGCCGGGGCTGGCGAAGATGTCGCGGAACCCCGCGTCTTCCCACTCGCGCGGGTCGTCGAACCGATAGAAGTCGAAATGCCACACCGACCAAGCGGTGCCGTCCGCGCCGGTCGCCTCGTGCGGCTCGACCACCGTATAGGTGGGACTCTTGATGCGGCCGGCCACGCCCGCCGCCCGCAGCAGATGGCGCACGAAGGTGGTCTTGCCCGCGCCCAGGTCGCCGTGCAGGGCGATGAAGGCGCGGCGCAGTGCGGGGGCCTGCGCCAGGCGGGCGGCGAAGTCGGCGGTGGCGGCTTCGTCGGGCCAGTGCACGGTGCGGGCCGGGCCGGGGGCGGCGGCGGTTCCTACAATCCCGGGGTGGTCAGCAGCAGCAGTCAACTCGTCTCTCGGATTCAGGGGTGGGCGCGCGAGTCGGGATTCTCCCAAATCGGCGTGGCCGGGGTCGACCTGTCTTCGGCCGAACAGGGATTGATCGACTGGCTGGGCCAGGGGTTCCACGGCGACATGCACTATATGGCGTCGCACGGCCTGCGGCGGGCGCGGCCGGCCGAGCTGGTGCCCGGCACGGTGAGCGTGCTGACCGCGCGCATGGACTATCTGCCGCGCGACACGCCCGAGGGCTGGCAGGCGCTGGAGTTCTCGCGGCTGCAGCGGCCGGACGAAGGCATCGTCTCGCTCTACGCCCGGGGCCGCGATTACCACAAGGTGCTGCGCGGCCGGCTGCAGAAGCTGGCCGAGCGCATCGCCGCCGAGGTGGGGCCGCTGGGCCACCGGGTGTTCGCCGATTCGGCGCCGGTGCTGGAGGCCGAGCTCGCCACCCGCAGCGGCCAGGGCTGGCGCGGCAAGCACACGCTGGTGCTCGACCGGGCCGGCGGCTCGATGTTTTTCCTGGGCGAGATCTACCTCGACCTGGCCCTGCCGCCGACCGAGCCGGTGACGCCGCACTGCGGCAGCTGCAGCGCCTGCATCGACATCTGCCCCACCCAGGCCATCGTGGCGCCGCGGCGGCTGGATGCGCGGCGCTGCATCTCCTACCTGACGATCGAGCACGCCGGCCCGATCCCGGTGGCGCTGCGCCGGGCGATCGGCAACCGCATCTACGGCTGCGACGACTGCCAGCTGGCCTGTCCGTGGAACAAGTACGCCCGGCCGTCCACCCTGGCCGATTTCGACGCCCGCCCCGGCCTGCAGGGCGAGCCGCTGGCCGCGCTCATCGGCTGGAGCGAAGACGAATTCCTGCGCCGCACCGAGGGCGGACCGATCCGCCGCATCGGCCATACGCGCTGGCTGCGCAACCTGGCGGTGGGACTGGGCAACGCGCTGAGCGGGGCGCTCGACGAAGCCGCCCGGGCGCCGATGCGCACCGCGCTGCAGCAGCGCCTGGCGCATCCCGATCCGCTGGTGCGGGAACACGTGGCCTGGGCGCTCGCCGCCGAGCGCGTGCCCGGCTCAGACCCAGCGCAATAGCGACAGCGCGAACGGCAGGCTGAGCATGCCCAGCACCGTCGACAGCGTGACCAGCCCCGCCACGTAGGCCCCGTTGTAGCCCATGCGCGCCGCCAGCACATAGCAGCTCGACGCGGTCGGCAGCGCGGAGAACATCAGCAGCACCGTCGCCTGCGTCGGCCCCAGGTGCAACGCATGGGCGAAGCCCAGCGCCACCAGCGGCGACACCAGATGCCGGATGACCAGCATGCACGCGGCCAGGGTGAGGCCACCCGACATCGCCGCGAACTGCATGCCGGCGCCGGCGCACAGCAGGCCCAGCGCCAGCGACGCCGCGCCGATGCGGGAGATGGCCGGCATCAGCATCTCGGGAATCGCGCCGCCGGCCAGGTTGAACACCAGCGCCGCGCTGGTGCCGACGATCAGCGGATTGCGCACCATCTGCGCCAGCACGCCGTGACCGCCGTGGCGCGCCATCGGCCACACCGCGGCGATGTTGTAGATCGGCACGCCGATGCCGATCAGCACCGCGATCGCCTGGCCGCCGGCCGGCCCGGCCAGTCGATCGGCCAGCGCCAGCGCGATGTAGGAATTGAAGCGGAAGGCGACCTGTGCGCTGGCCGCCGCGTCGCGTCGGTCGACCCGCTGGCGCAGGCCGGGCAGGTGCGGCACCGCATAGGCCAGCGCGATGCCGACCAGCCCGGTCAGCACGCCCGCGACCAGCATGCCGGACGCCGCACGCAGCTCCAGCGGGCTCTTGGCGATCGACTGGAACAGCAGTACCGGGAACAGGAAGTAATAGACCAGGATCTCGGCCTGCTGCCACACGCTGCGGTTCAGCGCGGTGAAGCGGCACAGCAGGTAGCCGCAGGCGATCAGGGAGAAGTCGGGAAACAGCAGTTGGGCGTAGTTCACGCGGCGCAGGATAGCAGCGGAAATTCAGGGTATTTCCCGAGTAGGTACCCACACTGCGCGCCCATTTCGCCGGTGTCCGCCTTTAGCATCGGTCCTTCGAAAAATTCCCGGAAAACGCCGCCATGCAACGCAGAGCCTTCGTCCATCTCACGCCCCTCGCGGCCGTGCTCCTGGCCACCGCCAGCGCCGGTGTCTCCGCACAGGCGGCCTGGCCCAACAAGCCGATCCACCTGGTGGTGCCGTTCGCGCCCGGTGGCACCACCGACATCGTCGCCCGCGTCATCGCCGACCCGCTCAGCCGCGTGCTGGGCCAGCCGGTGCTGGTCGAGAACAAGGCCGGCGGCGGCGGCCTGGTGGGCGCACAGGACACGGTGCGCGCCACGCCCGACGGCTACTACCTGGGCCTGGCGACGGTGTCGAGCACCGCCTCGGCACCCGCCATCGCCAAGAAGATGCCGTACAACCCGGTGACCGACTTCACCCCGATCATCAACATCGCGGCCACGCCGAACATCATCGCGGTCAACCCGTCGTTCCCGGCCAAGAACTACGCCGCCTTCGCGGCCGAGCTGAAGAAGGCGCCGGGCAAATACTCCTTCGCCACCTCCGGCACCGGCGGCATCGGGCATCTGCTGATGGAGCTCTACAAGAGCCTCACCGGCACCTTCGTCACCCACATCCCCTACCGCGGCGCCGGCCCGGCACTCAACGACGTGGTGGCCGGCCAGGTGCCGATCATTTTCGACAACCTGCCGTCGGCGCTGCCCTTCGTGAAGGAAGGCCGGCTGGTGCCGATCGTGGTGTCGGCGCCGCAGCGGCTGGCAGCCCTGCCGGATGTGCCGACCTTCAAGGAAGTCGGCCTGGAGCCGGTCAACCGCCTGGCCTACTACGGCATCCTGGGGCCGAAGAACCTGCCCAAGGACATCGTCGACAAGATCAACGCCGGCGTGAAGAAGGTGCTGGAAGACCCGGCGGTGCGCAAGCGCATCGAGGACACCGGCTCGCTGATCGTGGCCAACACGCCCGAGCAATTCGCCGCCGAGATCAAGGCCGAGTTCGACACCTACAAGCGGGTGGTGCAGCAGCAGAAGCTGACGCTGGAATAAACCTGCGCCGGCACGCCTGCCGGGCCTGCGGTTAAGGTCGCGGCATGGAGCCACCGCGCATCGATCCGCACTGCCAGGAACGCATCGACGCCTTCGCCGAATCGCTCTGGCTGGAGGACGGCCTGGCGGCCAACACCCTGGCCGCCTACCGCCGCGACGTGGCCGGCTATGCGCTCTGGCTGGCCGGCGCCATGCCGGGCGTCGGCCTCGA
>JAKONS010000163.1 GCA_022701845.1 Burkholderiaceae bacterium | reverse complement strand
TCTCCGGCCCGCTGGCCGGTCTCGACGCCGGCTTGACCCGCTGCACGACCGACTGGCTGGTGACCGTACCGTGCGACAGCCCGCTGTTCCCGCCGAACCTGGTGGCCCGCTTGTGCGAAGCGGCACTCGCCGCCGATGCCCCGGTCGCGGTCGCTGCCACCCGCACCGGAGGCCGCATCGACATGCAGCCGGTGTTTCTGCTAGTGCACAAACGCTTGCGAGACAGTGTCCGGCTGGCACTCGAGCAAGGCGAGCACCGGGTGGGGCGATGGGCTGCTCAACAGGGTGCCGCACAGGCGGTGTTCGACGACGTCTTGGCCTTCGCCAACGCCAATACCGCCGCGGAGCTGGCCGCCCTGCCCTTCGAGCCACCACCCCTCACCGGCTGACTCCGCGCTAGCGACGACCCAGCGCCGCCTCTACGCCCATGTTGGCGAGCGCATCAGCACGCTCGTTGCCGGGGTCGCCGTTGTGGCCGCGCACCCATTTCCACTCGATCTTGTGACCGCAGGTGGCAACCAATTGGTCGAGTTGCTGCCACAGCTCCACGTTCTTCACCGGCTCCTTGCTGGCGGTGCGCCAGCCGCGCGCTTTCCAGCCCTTCACCCATTCGGTGATGCCCTTCAGCACATACTGGCTGTCGATGTACAGGGTGACATGGCAGGGTTTCTTCAGCGCCTGCAGGCCCTGGATGACAGCCATCATTTCCATGCGGTTGTTGGTGGTCTGCTTCTCGCCACCAAACAACTCTTTCTGCAATTCACCGGACTTCAGCAACACGCCCCAGCCGCCGGGGCCCGGGTTGCCTTTGCAGGCGCCATCGGTATAGATATCTACTTGGTTCAAAAAGGTCTCGGCTACGAATCGGAAGGTGGAGAAGGAGAATGAGATGGCACCGGCGACGGCGACCCGGTACGCCGGGCGGCATTGTCGCGCCCGGCCACCGCCACCGCCGTGGTTTCCTTGCGACCGGTCCGTGTCTTCCAGGCGGGCGTCAACAGACGCATCGACGCCACCCGCTTGGTCGCGACGACGAAATACGCGGCACCGAAGATCGGCCACCAGCGATCGCCGGCGGTATCGAGCCAGGCCATGCGGTCGAGCCAGCGCTGGTTGCGCATCGCCGGGCGAAAACAACCGAATTGGGCCGATTCCACTTCGAACGACAACAGCCGCAGCCAGTCGCGCAGCCGCCAGTAGCCGATACCGTCCATGCCCTCAGGCAGGAAATCCTCGTCGGCACCGACGCCGATACGGCGCAGCGCCCGCAGCCGCCGCTGCTTCAAACCCCAGAGACTGGCGGGGTTGATGCCGCAGATCACCAGTTTTCCGTCCGGAACCAGCACCCGCTCGGCCTCGCGCAGGGCGGCATGCGGATCGACCGCCAGATCCAGGGTGTGCGGCATCAGCACCATGTCGAGGCTGGCTTGTGCAAACGGCAGCGCAGAGAAATCGGTCACTAGAGCGTGCGAGCGCATCGGCAGGAGCGACCGTGCGCCCCCGGCGGCGCTCTGCAGATCGGCGCTGCCGGCGGCCAGCCAGTGCCGCCTGACGCGGCTGGCGCGCAGCCCGTCGAGCACCGACAGGCCGAGCTGCACCCCGTGATAGCCGAAAATATCGTCTACCGCCACATCGAAGCGCGCCTGTTCCCACGCCAGGAGATAACGACCCGCCGGCGTGGCGAACCAGGAGTGCAAACCTATAATTTCGTCGCCCATGGTTCTGGACCCGCTACCCGCTTTTTCCGACAACTACATCTGGATGCTGCGTGATGCGCAGCGGGCCGTGGTGGTCGACCCCGGCCAATCGGCACCGGTATTCGCCGCGCTGCAGGCCGGCGGCCTGCAACTCGAGGCGATTCTAGTCACCCACCACCATGCCGACCACACCGGCGGAGTCGCCGAGCTGCGCGCCGCTACCGGTTGCCGCGTGATCGGCCCGGCAACCGAGCCGGTGCCGGAGCCTGCCGAGCGGGTCGCCGGTGGCGCTACGGTCGAGGTGTTCGGCCTGCGTTTCGAGGTGATCGACGTGCCCGGCCACACCGCCGGCCATATCGCGTTTTTCTGCGCCGACGTGGGCGGCGCACCGCTGGCCTTCACCGGCGACACCCTGTTCTCCGGCGGATGCGGCCGGCTGTTCGAAGGCACGCCGGCACAGATGCTGGCATCGCTCGACCGGCTGGCGGCGCTACCCGACGACACCCGCATCTGCTGCGGCCACGAGTACACCCTGTCCAACCTGAAATTTGCTCGCTCGGTAGAGCCTCACAATACCGCCCTGGCCGACCATGAACAGCGCTGCCAGGCGCAACGCGCCGCCGGACGGCCGACGCTGCCTTCGCTGTTGTCGACCGAACGCGCCATCAACCCATTCCTGCGCAGCCGCAACACCGACGTGATCGACGCGGTACGCCGCTTCGCCCCCGACACACCACGCGACGAGATCGGCATATTCGCCGCCTTGCGCCAATGGAAGAACGATTTCCGATGAAGCAGTTGCTCGCTCTCTGGCTCACCCTCGGCTCCCTCCTGCTGACCGGTTGCGCCACACCGGCAGACCCTTCCACCCGCAAGCCGGAAGCCGTCACCGGCGTCGCTTCCAGCGCCCACAAGCCGGTCTACCCCACCGGTGCCCTGCAGCCGATCACCGCCGGCAACGCCAGCAGCCTCGCCGTGGCGCAACTCGCACCGCCGGCCGACCTATGGGAGCGCATCCGCCGCGGCTTCGGCATGCCCGACCTCGACAACGACCTGGTGCACGACCGCGAGCAGTGGTACGCCACCCGCCCGGACTACATCCAGCGCATGACCGAGCGCTCGAGCAAATACCTGTTCCACATCGTCGAGGAGCTGGAGCGGCGCGGCATGCCGACCGAGCTGGCGCTGCTGCCCTACATCGAAAGCGCCTTCAACCCCCAGGCCGTCTCCAGCGCCAAGGCGGCCGGCATGTGGCAGTTCATGCCGGCCACCGGCAACGACTACCAGCTGCGCCAGAACATGTTCC
This sequence comes from Burkholderiaceae bacterium, assembly GCA_022701845.1. Next base: position 7,227 of record JAKONS010000163.1, on the reverse strand, counting down.
GCGACGACCGCCGCGACGTGCTGGCCTCGACCCGTGCCGCCCTCGACTACCTGCAGCGCCTCTACGGCATGTTCGGCGACTGGCATCTGGCGCTGGCCGCCTACAACTGGGGCGAAGGCAGCGTCGGCCGTGCCATCGCCAAGAACCAGAAGGCGGGTCTGCCGGTGGGCTACGAAGACATCACCATGCCCAACGAAACGCGGCTCTATGTGCCGAAGCTGCAGGCGGTGAAGAACATCGTCGCCCGCCCCGAGGCCTTCCGCGCCGAATTGCCGGTCATCGAGAACCACCCGTACTTCCAGCAGGTCACGATCACCCGCGACATGGACGTGGCACTGGCCGCCAAGCTGGCCGACGTGAAACTGGAGGATTTCAAGGCGCTCAATCCGTCGATGCGCCATCCGGTGATCCTGGCCTCGGGAACTTCCACCATCCTGCTGCCCTGGGACAACGCATCGGTTTTCCGCCGCAACCTCGAGGCCTATGCAGACGGCCAGTACGCCAGCTGGACCGCCTGGACCGTGCCGACCACCATCACCGCCAACGCCGCCGCCGCCAAGGTCGGCATGTCGGAGCAGGACCTGCGGGCGGTCAACGGCATACCGCCGCGCATGCTGATCAAGGCCGGCTCCACGCTGGTGGTGCCGCGCACCGCCACCATGCAGGACGACGTGGCCGCCCAGGTCGCCGACAGCGGACGCCTGGCGCTGGCGCCCGAGATCGTCACCAAACGCACCGTCGTCAAGGCCGGCCGCCGCGACGATGTGGCCGCGGTGGCACGCCGCTACCGGGTCACCACCAGCGACGTGGCCAACTGGAATTCGGTCAGCCCGTCGAGCACCTTCAAGGCCGGCCAGCAATTGATCGTCTACCTGCCGGTGCGGCCCCACGCCGGCCCGGCAGCCGCACCGGCACGCGCCGAGGCCGCAGAGGCGCACCCATCGGCGACCCGTGCGACCGCTCGCGGTGCGGGTCGCGCCGTCGCACCCAAGGCCGGCAAGGCAGTACGCGCGACCGCGCCAGCCAAGGCTCCCGCCAAGGCGGCCGCAGCGCCGGCCCGTACCAATCGCAAGAAATAAGGCGAGGCGGCGCGATGCGTACCCGCTGCCGCCCGCCACAACGCCGCGCATGTGCGTAAACGCACATACGCTCGTCACCTGCAGCCGGCACACTCCGGCTGCTTTTCTTTTTGCCTTTCGTTCGCGCCTCAATGCGCGCGTCCGGACGACGCATCGCCACGACCCACCCTACTCAGGAGCCCTTTCATGACCACCAACACCACTCCCGCCTACTACGCCCGCTCCGACCAGGACTGGGGCAAGCTGGTACTGCGCCTGGCACTGGGCATCCTGACCATCCTGCACGGCATCGCCAAGCTCAAGACCGGGCCGGGTTTCGTGATGGGCATGCTGCAGCAAGCCGGCCTGCCGGGCATCCTCGCCTACGGCGTCTACATCGGTGAAATCATCGCCCCGGCACTGGTCATCATCGGTCTGTTCACCCGGCCGGCAGCGCTGGTGATCGTCATCAACATGCTGGTGGCGTTCGCGCTGGTGCATTCGGCCGACCTGTTCAACCTGGGCAAGCAAGGCGGCTGGGCGCTCGAGCTGCAAGGCTTCTTCCTGTTCACCGCCGTCGCGGTGGCGCTGCTGGGTGCCGGGCGTTTCAGCATCGGCGGCACGACCGGCAAGTTCAACTGATCTGCGGCGTCGGCGCTCGGCCGCTCAAGCGGCGGCGCCCCGTACTTCCTGCAGCCGGCGCACCAGCGCATCGACGTCGGTCACCCACAGCGCCGCACCGTCCTTGCGCAAAAGGCCGCTGCGCGCCAGCACCGCGATCTCGCGGCTGATCTGCTCGCGATTGGTGCTGACCCGGCTGGCCAGCAGCGCATGCGGCGGCGCCGGATCCAGGCGGGCGCGGTTGTCGACCACCCCCGCCTCCTGCGCCAGGCGCAGCAGTTCGGCGCACAGCCGGTCGGGCACCGACAGCGTGCTCAGGTCCACCACCCGGTCGCTCAACTGCCGCACCAGCGCGGCCAGCCGACGCAGCACCCGCTCGGCCACCAGCGGCTCCTCCTGCATCAAGGTCATGAAGTCGTCGCGGCCCAGGCTGGCCAGCACGCTCGGCTCCAGCGTGGAGACATCGGCGGAGCGCGGCCCCTCGTCGATGACGGCCAGGTCGCCGAACATCTCGCCGGCACCATGGTCCCGGAACGTCACCTGCCGGCCGCCGGCCGAAAAAATCGCGATGCGCACCGCACCGGAGACGATGAAATACACCCGCGCCTCGCCCGGCGGGGCCGGATGTCCGTCGACGCTGCGCAGCAGCAACGCCTGGCGCGCCGGCAGGTTGTGCCAGAGGCAGGCCTGCGCCAGCTGATCGAGGCGCGCTTCGGAAAGGCCCGCGAATAGTTCCACCGTGCGCAGCGCGAGACTGGAGCGAAGGACTGTCGTGTTCATGCGTGTGCTGGCTCGCGGGTGAGGGGTGATCCCCTGGCCCGAAAAGCGCTCGACGGCGGGGCGCAGGCGATGTAGGGCCGGAATCGGGCGGTGAATTATGCTGAGACGCAGCATCCATGACCGACCTCCCCCCGCCCCTTCCCTCGCCCGCTTCCGCCGCCGCCCGCCCTGCGGCCGGCTGGCGACCCACCGAACGCAATCTGCGCTGGGCCAGCGGCCTGGTGCTGCTGGCCTACGTCGCCCTGCATCTGGTCGACCACGCGCTCGGGCTGGCGTCGCTGGCGGTAGCCGAAACCGCCCTGGCGGCGGTGCACCGCTTCTGGCACGGTGCGGTCGGAAGCCTGCTGCTCTACGGCGCCGCCGCCCTCCATCTGGTGCTGGCCTTCGTCGGCCTCTGGCAGCGCCGCAGCCTGCGGCTGCCGGCGGTGGAAGCGGTGCGCATCCTGCTGGGCTTCCTGCTGCCGCTGCTGCTGGCCGGCCATTTGGCGTCGATGCGCTGGGCCTACGAGGCGTTCGGCACCGACCCGACCTATACCCGGGTGGTACGCGCGCTGTGGAGCCCGCAGGCCGCCGCCTTCCAGTTCGCCATGATGTCCGCCGCCTGGGCCCACGGCTGCCTCGGGGTGCATCTGGCGCTGCGGGCCCGGGCGGTCTGGAGCCGCCTGCTGCCCTGTTTTCTCAGCGCGGTAGTGCTGCTGCCGGTGCTGGCTGCGCTGGGGTTTCTCTCGATGGGACGCGAGATCGCGGCCAGCGGAGCGACCGCGCCGATGCTGTCGGCGGCGCAGGCCCGCAGCGTCAACGCGGCGGCGCAGCTCGCGATGGCGTGCTACGGCGCCCTGGCGCTCCTGCTGCTGGCGGCGCGCGCCGCGCGCAACCGGGTGCAGGCCGCCAGCGGCGCCATCGCCCTGCGCTACCCCGAACGGCTGGTGACGGTTCCGCGCGGCTGGAGCGTGCTCGAAGCGAGCCGCGGGCACGGTATCGCGCATCTGTCGGTCTGCGGCGGACGCGCCCGCTGCTCCACCTGCCGGGTACGGGTGGTGGGCCCGGCCGCTGCGCTGCCGCCGCCGCAGACCGACGAGCTGCGCACCCTCGAGCGGGTGCGTGCGCCGGCCGATGTGCGGCTGGCCTGCCAGCTGCGCCCGCTGGGCGATATCGCGGTGACCCCGCTATTCGCACCCGGCGAGCGCGAAGCGACCGGCCGCGTCGGGCGCGAGCACGACGTGGCGGTGCTGTTCGTCGATCTGCGGCGCTGGTCGGGACTGGCCGAGCGTCAGTGGCCGTTCGACCTGGTCTACACCCTGGACCGCTATTTCGAGATCGTCGGCGGCGCGGTGCGCGACAGCGGCGGCGTCGCCAACCAGTTCATCGGCGACAGCGTGATGGCGCTGTTCGGCCTGGAAACCGATCTGCCGACCGGCTGCCGCCAGGCGGTCGCGGCGGCCACCCTGGTGGCGCGACGCATGGACGCCTGGAGTGCGTCGTTCGAAGCCGAATTCGGCCAGCCCCTCGATTTCGGCATGGGCCTGCACGCCGGCCGCGCGGTGGTGGCCGAGGTCGGCTGGCAGGAGCGCACCACCGTCACCGCGGTGGGCGAGGTCGTCAACACCGCCAGCCGGCTGCAGGACCATTCGAAGACATCGGCCTCGCGCCTGGTGGTGTCGGCCTTCGTGGCGGCCCAGGCCGGACTGCCCGACAGCGCGGGCGTGGCGGAGACGATCACGGTGCGCGGACGCGGTGCGCCGCTCGCGGTGCTGCATGTGGCGACGCTCTGACGGCGCGGGCCGCGCGCTCCCGACACCGCCCTGCGGCCTGGCGTCTCAGGCCTCGTAGCGCTGCTTGGCGCGCCGCGCGAATTCGTTGGTGTAGAGCCGCCGGGTGTCGACATGCGCCGCTGCCAGTTCGTGCTCGAAACCCGCGGCAGCGCGCAGCACCGTCGCCGCACCGTCGTCGGGCACCAGTCCGTCGGGCGAGATCGCCTCGCGCACCTTCTGGAAGGCGGCGAGGTAGAGCGCCCGGTCGCCGTCCAGGTAGTGGGCCGGCACCGTCTTCAGGATGTCGCCGGCACTGGCGGTCTGCAGCCATTTCAATGCCCGCACCATGGCATCGGTCAGCGCCTGGGTGGTGTGCGGGCTGAGGCGCAGGAACAGCTCGGGCGCATACAGGCAGCCGGCAGGCATCGGGCCGCCGAACACCGCCGCGGTCTCCTTCATCGTGCGGGTGTCGCTGATCACGCACACGTCGCCCCGCTGTTCCAGCCGGGTCACCAGCGGGTCGAGCGAGGCCAGCGCATCGACCTGGCCGGTCTGGATCGCCTGCGCGGCCGGGGCACCCAGGCCTACCGGCAGGTAGGTGACGTCGGTAGGGCGCAGCCCGGCGCGCGCCAGCACCAGGCTGGCGGCGAGATGGGTGGTGGCGCCCAACGCCGACACGCCGATGCGCTTGCCGCGCAGGTCGTCGATGTTGCGGTAGTCGGGCAGCCCGCGCAGCGATACCGCGGTGACCACCTGCGGCGCCCGGCCTTCCAGCACGAAAGCGGTGCAGTAGCGGTGCCGGCTCTGCAGGCTGAGCGTGTGCTTGAAGGCGCCGGCACAGACATCGGCCCGGCCCGACAGCAGCGCCTGGAGCGCGGCGGCACCGGTGCCGTAATCGTCGATCGACACCTGCAGCCCCGCCGCACCGAAATAGCCGAGGCGCTCGGCGATGGTGAGCGGCAGGTGGTACAGGCTGGATTTGTCGCCGACCGAGATGCGGATCGCGGTCTTCTCGGGCTTGGTCTGCGCCCGCAACAGCGGCACCGCGAAGGACGCGGCGCCCAGTGCGGCACCCGCCACGAAAATGCGTCGACCGGGCCGGAAGGAAACGGGAAGAACCATGTGCGCCGCAGCTTAAGTCGGCACCGGCGCCGGACGAATCCGGATCATCCCCGCCCGGGAAAGCCCGCGGCCGGGCCGCCGCGGTTCAGCGGTAGCCGGCGAACAGCAGGGCGACGTTGGCGACGAAAGCGAGCGTATAGACCGCGCTGCGCAGTGCGGCGACGTTGGCGAGGTAGGCGGCGACATACGCGATACGCAGCACGATGTAGGCCAGGGCCAGACCGTCGACCCAGCCCTGCGGCGCCTGCAACTGGTGCGCGATCACCACCGCGCCGATGAAGAACGGCAGATTCTCGAAACCGTTGGCCTGCGCCGCATTGGCCCGGGCGCGGTAGCCGTGCTGCTGCTGCAGCCATCCGCGCGGATCATGGTTGTCGAACTTACCGGCCTTGGCGATGCCCGCGCAGACGATGGGCAGCAGCACCGCCGCCAGCACGCACCAGTAGGCCAGGGTGAAATGCGGCACGGTGGCCAGTTCGACTACGGGCATGGACGACTTTCGTTCGGCAAAAGGAAGGGTTCAGCGCCGATCGGCCAGCGCATGGGCGATGGTGCCCAGATCGACGTATTCGAGCTCGCTGCCCGCCGGCACGCCCCGCGCCAGCCGGGTGGTGCGCAGGCCGCGCGCCTTCAGGCCTTCGGAGATGACATGCGCGGTAGCCTCGCCTTCGGCGGTGAAATTGGTCGCCAGGATCACCTCGACGGTGGTGCCGTCGGTGGCGCGGTCGAACAGATGCTGCAGCCCGATGTCCTTCGGGCCGATGCCGTCGAGCGGCGACAGCCGCCCCATCAGCACGAAATACAGCCCGCGAAACGCTCCGGTGCGTTCCAGCGCCGCCTGGTCGGCCGGTGTCTCGACCACCAGCAGCTTGGTGGCGTCGCGCATCGGGTCGCTGCACACCGAACAGATCTCGCTCTCGGTGAAGGTATGGCAGCGGGCGCAATGCCGCACGCTGCTGGCGGCCCGGTGCAGCGCCTGCGACAGCAGTTCGGCGCCTGGCCGATCGTGCTGCAACAGATGGAACGCCATCCGCGACGCCGACTTCGCCCCCACCCCCGGCAGCCGCCGCAGTGCCTCGACCAGCGCCGACAAGGACCCCAGCTCAGCCATGCGGGCACCCCACGGTGTCGACCATTGCCGATCGACCATCTCGCGGGCACGCCACGGGACGCGCCATCAGAACGGAAATTTCATGCCGCCCGGCAGGCCCGGCATGCCGGCGGTGATCTTGCCCATCTTCTCCTGCGAGGTTTCCTCGGCCTTGCGTACCGCGGCGTTGAAGGCGGCGGCCACCAGGTCCTCGAGCATGTCCTTGTCCTCGGCCAGCAGGCTCGGGTCGATGGTGATGCGCTTGACGTCGTGCTTGCAGGTCATCAGCACCTTCACCAGGCCGGCGCCCGACTCGCCCTCGACCTCGACGTTGGCGAGATCGTCCTGGGCCTTCTTCAGGTTGTCCTGCATGGCCTGGGCCTGCTTCATGAGACCGGCGAGCTGTCCTTTGTTGAACATCGAAAAATCCTTGGAAAACGAAAAGAAAGGGAAAAGGCGGAGGCGGAAAACCGCGATCGGATCAGGCGGGCGTGCCGTTCTGCAACGGCCGCACCTTCAGGGTGCCGGGAACGATTTTCGCGCCGAAGTCGCGCATCATCTCCTGCACGAAGGGATCGTTGGTGACGATTTCCTCGGCCTTGCGCTGGCGCGCCGCAGCCGCTGCCGCGTTGCGCCGGGCCGGACTGTCGCTGACCGTGCCGACTTCGACCGACAGCATATCGGCATGGCCGGCGGTCTCCAGCGCCACCCGCAGGCGCTCGCGGCTGTTGGGAAGGTTGAGCGACGCGCTTTCCACCCGCAGCATCCAGTGCTTGCCGTCGCGGGCGATCAGCTGCGACTGCAG
>JAKONS010000144.1 GCA_022701845.1 Burkholderiaceae bacterium | reverse complement strand
TCACCCCGCTGGGCATCGCCTACATCGTGTCGGTGCTGGCCTCGATGGCGGTGTCGATGACGGTCACGCCCGCGCTGTGCAGCCTGCTGCTGCCGGGCATGCGGCGGCTGGACCGGGGCGACAGCCGCCTGGTCGGCCGCCTCAAGGCCTGGGACGCGCGGCTGCTGGCCTGGTCGTTCCCGCGGGCACGCCTGCTGACCGCGGCGGCGGCCCTGGCGGTGGCGGCCGCGGCGGCCAGCGCGGCCTTCTTTCCGCGCGCCTTCTTGCCGCCGTTCAACGAGGGCTCGCTGGTGCTGGGTCTGGTCTTCAACCCGGGCACCGCGCTGGCCGACTCCAGCCGCATGGGCGCTTTGGCCGAGACGCTCATCGCCGAGGTGCCGGAGGTGACCCAGGTCGGCCGGCGCACCGGCCGGGCCGAGCTCGACGAACATGCCGAGGGCGTGCATTCGGCCGAGATCGACATCGACCTGCGGCGCTCGGCGCGCAGCCGCGAGGCGGTCACCGCCGACATCCGCGCCCGGCTGGCGGTGCTGCCGGCGCAGGTGGCCATCGGCCAGCCGATCTCGCACCGGCTCGATCACCTGCTGTCGGGCGTGCGGGCGCAGATCGCCCTCAAGGTGTTCGCCGACGACACCGACACCCTGCGCAGCCTGGGCGAGCAGCTGCGCCAGGGCCTGGCGGGCATCCCCGGCCTGGTCGACCTGACGGTGGAAAAGCAGGTGCTGGTGCCGCAGATCACGGTGCGCCTCGACCATGCGCGGCTGGCGCAGACCGGCCTGTCGCCGGGCGAGGCGACCCGGGTGCTGCAGGCCCTGACCGACGGCGCCCACGGCGCGCAGATCGTCGACGGCCCGCGCCGCTACGACCTGGTGCTGCGCCTGCCCGACGGCCGGCGCAGCCCGCAGGACCTGGCCGCCACCCTGGTCGACACGCCGGCCGGCCGGCTGCCGGTGTCGGCCTTCGCCACGGTGGAGGAGACCGACGGCCCGAACCAGATCGGCCGGGAGAACGGGCGCCGGCGCATCGTGGTGTACGCCAACACCGACGGCTCCGACATGGGGCGGGTGGTCGGCGACATCCGCGCGGTCATCGGCCGCACCGCGCTGCCGCCCGGCGCCTTCGTCGCGCTGGAGGGCCAGTTCCAGGCGCAGGAGCAGGCGATGGCGCTGATCGCCGCGCTGTCCGCGGTGTCGCTGGCGATGATCTTCCTGGTGCTGTACGCGCGCTACCGGTCGGCGGTGCTGGCCGCCATCATCATGTCCAACATCCCGCTGGCGCTGATCGGCAGCGTGGTGGCGATGTGGCTGGCGGGCGTGAGCCTGTCGGTGGCCTCGCTGGTGGGCTTCATCACGCTGGCGGGCATCGCCACCCGCAACGGCATCCTGAAGGTCAGCCACTACCTCAACCTGTGCCGCTTCGAGGGCGAGCGCTTCGGCATGCCGATGATCGTGCGCGGCTCGGTCGAGCGGCTGACCCCGGTGCTGATGACCGCCCTGGTGGCGGCCTTCGCGCTGGTGCCGCTGCTGGCGGCGGCCGACGCGCCGGGCAAGGAGATCCTGCATCCGGTGGCGGTGGTGATCTTCGGCGGGCTGGTCAGCTCGACCCTGCTCGACACGGTGCTCACCCCGGTGATGTTCTGGCTGTTCGGCGAGCAGCCGTTGCGCCGGCTGCTCGCGGAATCCGCGCCGCCTGCAGCCGGCAGCCACCACGCGCCCGAAGCGTTCTGAACGCGGGCTGCGTGCACCACCCCAGGCCATCCCGGCGCCGCCTCGTCCAAGAGCGCCGGATCCGTTTGTCGAGGACTTTCCATGACGCACCCGAACCGCATTCCTGTCGCTCTTTCATCGCTGCTGCTGGCCGCCCACCTGCTCGCACCGCTCGCCGCCCGGGCCCACGGCGCCGCCGAGCCGCGCCACGGTGGCGTGGTGCAGACCGCCGCCGACCTGTCCTTCGAGCTGGTGGGCACGCCGGCCGGCGCGGCCCTCTATGTGCTCGACCACGACGCCGCCTACGACGCGTCGAAGCTGGCCGGCCGCATCACCGTGCTCAACGGTGCCCGGAAGTCGGAGGCCGCGCTGCGCTTCGTCGCCGGCAACCGGCTGGAAGCCGCCGGCGTGGCCTTCGGCCTGGGCGCCAAGGCGGTGGTGCTGCTCAGCGGCGCCGGCCCGACGCCGCTGAGCATGCGCTTCGCCGCCGCGAAGTGAGACGCCGGCCTAGTCGGCGACGTTGCATTCCCGGCGCAGCAGCGCCAGCGCGTCCTCGGTGGCCTGCACCCGGTCGCTGCGCAGCACCGGTTCGGCCTCGTCGACGAAGGCGTTCCACAGCTGCAGGTAGTCGTCCTGCAGCTGCACCGGCGCATGCTGCCGCACGAACTGGCGGGGCAGGTCGGCATCCAGGCCGGAGGTGCGGATCTTCTTGACCAGGGCGGTGGCGGTCTTGCGGGTGAGCAGCGTGGCGTGCTTGCCCTGGGTGGCGATGCGCAGGAACAGGGTCAGCAGCGAGCTGTCGTCGCTGTGGCCGTCGGTGGCTTTTTCCCAGAGGGCGCTGTTGCCGCGCTCGAAATGCTCCAGGTCGGCCATCGCGTCCTCGAACCAGAAATAGCGGCCGAGGAAGGCCGGCGTCTGGTCGAAGAGCTTGCGCACGCCGAGCGTGGCGTCGAGGATCTTCGGCAGGTCCTGCAGCACCGAGGCCTGCACCGACTGCACCACCGCGCGGTACTGCGCCGGCAGGTCCTTCGGCAGGGCGACGGGCACCGCCGGCGCCGGGCCGCCGGCCGCCAGCGGGTACTTCCGGCGCAGGCCCAGCACCATCTTCTCGAAGGCGGGCCAGTCGGGCATGGCGCTCAGCCGGCAGGCGCGCACCAGCAGGGCGGTGCGCACCACCGCTTCCGCGTCCTTGCCGGCCTCGTCCAGGTCGTCGACGTCCAGGCCCAGCTGGGCCGCCATCCACACCGCCGCCTCGACCAGGGTGGTGGCATGGCTGCGCGCGTCGCGCTCGGCGCGGTAGTCGGCCAGGCTGCGCAGCGACCACCTGGCCAGCTGCGGTATGTGCTTGTCCTCGAAGCCGCCGTGCTCCTGCATGCCGAAATGGCTGTTCTGCGGCATCAGGATCAGCGCCTTGAGCATGTCCGAGCCGCCCTTGGAGCGCGATAGCAGGCTGTGGTCGCGCAGGGATTCGGCGGCGCGGTTCAGGTCGCCGCCGGTGGAGTGTTCCAGGTAGAGGCTGACCAGGTTCACCAGCCGGTCCCGGGCGCGCTCCAGGTCGGGGCGCAGGTATTCGGTGCCGAAATAACGCGCGATCTGCACCATGCCCTTGGGCGCTTCCTGGGCCATGGCCGCCAGCCGGTCGGGCGCGAGGATGCCGTAGCGCACGCCGTGCTGCAGGGCCTTCTCGAAGAAGGGCCGGTCGTCGAACAGGGCGACGGCCTGCGTTGCCGCGGGGAGGTCGGCGGGGCCGGAGGAATCGGAGGTGGACATGGTGGATGCGTGCGCGGTGGCGGCGGCCGTCAGATCGCCGACTCTTCGTCGTCTTCGCGTGCCGCCGGGGTGCTGCGGCCGCGGTCGGTGTCGCCGGTTTCCACCCGGGTGTCCAGGTCTTCCTCGGATTCCTCGTCCTCGTCATCCAGGCCGAGATCGTGGGCGCGGGCCTTGGCGCGCAGCACCAGCAGCGTCTCGGTGAACAGGTCGGGGCATTCGTAGCGCATGCGCCAGGCCAGCTCCATCCAGTCCTGGTCGGCCACTTCTTCCAGGGCGATCTTCGGCTTGGCATAGGCCGAAGCCAGCAGCGCGGTCTCCGACAGCATCTCGCCGTCTTCCTCGACCGTGTCGAAATTGCCGGTGCGGGCGAAGGATTCGATGCGCGCCCACTTCTCGGCGAAATAGTTGGCCAGGGCTTCGCTGCCGCCTTCCAGGTCGCCCACCGCGGTGAGGAAGGCCACCGGGTCGGCGTCCTCGCGGAAGACGATGGCGTTGACCATGCCGCGCAGGTGGGTGTGGGTGAGGTCCTTGTAGCGCTTCTCGATGACGATCGCGTGCGCGAACTGCGCCGGGGTGACCAGCATGCTCACCACCGATTCACGCGACGGGTCGTATTCGCGCATCACCGCCAGGATGTCCTTGGGCTCGAGCTGGTCGAGCACCACCATCAGCGCGCGGTCGCCCTCGGCGTCGGCCAGCGCGGTGAGGGCGGATTCGGCGCCGGCGATGTCGCCGGCGGCGATGAGGCTGCGGGTCTGGGTGATGAGGGCGAGGTGGTTCATGGCGGTGGCGTCGGGTGCGGTGCGTGCAGGGTGGTGCGGGGCAGCAGGGCGTTGCGGTTCAGTCTTTGCGGTCGAAGCCTTGCTCGGCCATCCAGTCGGCGCGGGCTTCTTCGCGGGTGCGGCCGTCGCTGTCGTCCAGGTCGTCGGCCGACAGGTGCTGGCCGTCGTCGTCCTCGGTGTCGCGGTCGGTGTCGTCGTCGGCCTGGTCCGCGTCGTCATCGCCGTCGTCGTCTCCGGCGGTGGCGGCGGGCGCATGGCGGGTGCTGCCGGCCATGTATTCCAGCGCGGCGGCCACGCTCAGGAAGTTGTCGCCGGCGGCCTGCTCGCGCAGCAGCCGCACGGTGGGCTCGGCCCAGGGGGCGATGTCGATGGTGGGCCGCAGGGTGTCCCAGGCGGTCAGGCGGTCGGGCTCGCAGGCCAGCAGCCGGTCCATCGCCTGGGTGGACTTGAAGCGGAAGGCCTTGTGCAGCACCACCGCCACCATCTCGGGCGCGACCTCGAGCATGTTCACCAGGAAGGTGACTTCGCCGCGCCGCTCGGCCAGACGGCGGTCGAGCACGAACTTGCCGTCGGAGTCGTGGCGCATGTCGTCGAGTTCGGCCAGGTAGGCGGAGCGCAGGTTGTGGAAGAAGGGGGAAGCGTGCATCTAGAGGAGCCGTTGGAAATAGTCGGACCAGATCGTCCGCGCGGTGTCGAGCGGATCGTCGAGCAGGTTGCGCTTGCGGTTGGCGTCGTAGGCCTCGCGTTTGGCTTCGTCGCCGAGGACGTCGTAGGCCTCCTGGACGATGCGAAAGCGGGCGGCGGCGTCCGGCGCGGTGCTGCGGTCGGGGTGGTGCAGGGCGGCCTGCTGGCGGTAGGCCTTCTTGATGTCGGCCTGGCTGGCGCCGCTGCCGACACCGAGGGCGAAATAGTGGTCTTGCATGCGGTGCCTTCCAGCGTTGCGGGGTGTCGCGGCGGGCGGCTGGCTGCAGGCCGTCGATTCGCCGCGGAGCGAGGCAGAAACACGGAAGCCCCAGGTCATGGGGCTTCGTGCGTCCTTGGAGACCAAGGCATGGGAAAAATCTGGTCGGGGTGAGAGGATTCGAACCTCCGGCCTCTACGTCCCGAACGTAGCGCTCTACCAGGCTAAGCTACACCCCGAAATGGTCCTGCGGGTGGATGAGAACATCGCTGCCGCTGCGGACCACTGAGCAATTGAACCGACCCGCCGGCTCGTCGGTTTCTACGAGCGTCGCGTCAGCAACTGAGCCGCTAATTCTAGCAGAGCTTTGGTGTGCGGATTCTGCGGAAACGACGCCAGCGCATCGATCGCGCGCTGCGCTTCCGCCGCCGCCGCGTCGCGCGTGGCCTCGAGGGCCCCGGTCTCGCGCACGATGGCCACGATGGCGGCCAGGTCGGCCTCGCCGCCCTCGATGGCCTGGCGGATCAGCGACGCCTGCGCCGGCGTGCCGCGCTGCATCGCCACGATCAGCGGCAGCGTGGCCTTGCCCTCGCGCAGGTCGTCGCCCAGGTTCTTGCCCATCTCGCCGGTGTCGCCGTCGTAGTCGAGCACATCGTCGATCACCTGGAACGCGGTGCCGAGCGCCTGGCCGTAGGTGGCACAGGCGGCCTCGATCTCGGACGATGCGCCCGCCACGATGGCGCCCAGGCGGGCGCTGGCCTCGAACAGCTTGGCGGTCTTGGAGCGGATCACGCGCAGGTAGCCGGCCTCGTCGAGACCGGCGTCGTGCATGTTCATCAGCTGCAGCACCTCGCCCTCGGCGATCACGTTGGTGGCTTCGGCCAGGATGCTCATCACCCGCATGTCGCCGGACTCGACCATCATCTGGAACGAACGCGAGTAGAGGAAATCGCCCACCAGCACGCTGGCCGGGTTGCCGAACACCTCGTTGGCGGTGGAGCGGCCGCGGCGCAGGGTGGAGGCGTCAACCACGTCGTCGTGCAGCAGCGTGGCGGTGTGGATGAATTCGACCACCGCGGCCAGGGTGCAGCGCAGCGGGCTGCGGCAGTCGAGCGCGCCGGCGGTCAGCAGCAGCAGGGCCGGGCGCAGGCGCTTGCCACCCGCGGCGATGATGTAGCGGGCCACCTCGCCGACCAGCGGCACGCCGGAATCGAGGCGTTGCGCGATCACGGCATCCACCTCGCGCATGTCGTCGGCGATCAGTGCAAGGGCGGTGGCCGGATTCGCTGCGGCCTGGGGGGTGGCGAGGGCTGTCAAGAATTGGTAGGGGAAATGCTGCAGAAAAATGGTCTCGCGTCGCACATTATAGGAAGCTGCGATGCGGGTTCAGCCACGGTTCAGGCGACGCCCTTGGCAGATCGGGCAGGGCGAGCTACAATCGAGGGCTCTGCGGAAATTCGTCCGCGGATACTCACACAAAGAGGTTGTATGTACGCGGTCATAAAAACCGGCGGCAAGCAGTATCGCGTTGCTTCCGGCGAAAAAATTAAAGTAGAACAGATTGCTGCGGACGTAGGCCAGGAAATCGTGATCGATCAGGTTCTCGCAGTCGGCAACGGCGCAGAGATCAAGATCGGCGCACCCCTGGTGTCCGGCGCCACCGTCACGGCTGTTGTCGTGTCGCATGGCAAGCACGACAAAGTGCACATCTTCAAGATGCGCCGTCGTAAGCACTACCAGAAACGTCAAGGCCATCGCCAGCAGTTCACCGAACTGCAAATCGGCGCGATCGCCGGTTAAGGAGCAGGGTCATGGCACAGAAAAAAGGCGGCGGCTCTACGCGAAACGGGCGCGATTCCAAGCCCAAGATGCTCGGCGTGAAGGCTTTCGGTGGTGAGTTGATCTCCGCCGGCTCCATCATCGTGCGCCAGCGCGGTACTCGCTTCCACGCCGGCACCAATGTCGGCCAGGGCAAGGACCACACGCTTTTCGCCCTGGTAGACGGCCACGTGTCGTTCGCCATCAAGGGTGCGGCGAGCAAGCAAACGGTATTCGTGACGCCCGCGGCCTGATCGCCAGGTCGTTCGTTACCCGCGAAGCCCCGCTGGTCGGGGCTTCGTGCTTTCTGGCTGCAGTTGGCCGATGGCTTCCCATCGCCCGCTGCCGTCTCGCTGTTAGTAGACGGGGTACCCCATGAAATTCGTCGACGAAGCCTTCATCGATGTCGCAGCCGGCGACGGCGGCAACGGCTGCGTGTCTTTCCGGCACGAAAAATACAAGGAATTCGGCGGACCCAACGGCGGAGACGGCGGGCGGGGCGGCCATGTGTTCGTGGTGGCGGACGTCAACCTGAACACCCTGGTCGACTTTCGCTTCTCGCGCCGGCACGACGCCAAGCGCGGGCAGCACGGCATGGGTTCCGACATGTTCGGCGCCGCCGGCGAGGACGTCACCCTCAAGCTGCCGGTCGGCACCATCATCACCGACGCCGAGACCGGCGACGTGCTGTTCGAGATGCTGGTGCCCGGCGAAGTCATCACCCTGGCGCGCGGCGGCGATGGCGGCTTCGGCAACATGCGTTTCAAGAGCGCCATCAACCGTGCGCCACGCCAGAAGACGATGGGCTACCCCGGCGAGCGCAAGAGCCTGAAGCTCGAGTTGAAGGTGCTGGCCGATGTGGGCTTGCTGGGCATGCCGAATGCTGGCAAGTCGACGCTGATCACCGCGGTGTCGAACGCCCGGCCGAAGATCGCCGACTATCCCTTCACCACGCTGCATCCCAACCTGGGCGTGGTGCGGGTGGGGCCGGAGCAGAGCTTCGTCATCGCCGACATTCCCGGCCTGATCGAAGGCGCCTCCGAAGGCGCGGGCCTGGGCCACCAGTTCCTGCGCCATCTGCAGCGCACCCGGCTGCTGCTGCATGTCATCGACATGGCGCCGTTCGACGACGCGGTGGATCCGGTGGCGCAGGCCAAGGCCATCGTCGGCGAGCTCAAGAAATACGACAAGGCGCTGTTCGACAAGCCGCGCTGGCTGGTGCTCAACAAGCTCGACATGGTGGCCGACGACGACCGCGCCGCGCTGATCAAGGATTTCTTCAAACGCCTGCGCTGGAAAGGGCCGGTGTTCGAGATCTCCGCGCTCACCCGCGAAGGCTGCGAGCCGCTGGTGCAGGCCATCTACCGCCATGTCAAGGCGGTGCAGCAGGCGGCCCTGCCGCCGGTGGATATCGATCCCCGCTTCGACGACGCGCGCCAGGCGGCCGATCTGCCCGCCGCGCCCGAGGCCACCGACGTGCGCGGCATCGCCACGATGGCGCCACCGCACACCGACGAAGACTGATCCGGCGCCCGCCCATGACGACGATCACGACGACGACGACGACCACCACCACCGCCTCGGCCGCGATGCTGCGCAGCGCGCGGCGCATCGTGGTCAAGGTCGGGTCCAGCCTGGTGACCGACGAAGGCCGCGGGCTCGACGCCGCGGCCATCGGCGAATGGTGCCGCCAGCTGGCCGCGCTGGTGCACGGGCTGGCCGACGGCGGCAAGCGGGAGCTGGTGATGGTGTCCAGCGGCGCGATCGCCGAGGGCATGAAGCGCCTGGGCTGGAGCACCCGGCCGCACGCCATCCATGAGCTGCAGGCGGCGGCCGCGGTCGGGCAGATGGGCCTGGCGCAGATGTACGAAACCCAGCTGCGCGCCAGCGGCATCGGCAGCGCCCAGGTGCTGCTGACCCATGCCGACCTGGCCGACCGCGAGCGCTACCTGAATGCGCGCTCGACTCTGCTGACACTGCTCAAGCTGCGGGTGGTGCCGGTCATCAACGAGAACGACACGGTCGTCAACGACGAGATCAAGTTCGGCGACAACGACACCCTGGGCGCGCTGGTGGCCAATCTGATCGAGGCCGATCTGCTGGTCATCCTGACCGACCAGAAAGGGCTTTACACCGCCGACCCCCGCAAGGATCCGGCGGCCGTGTTCGTGCACGAAGCCCGCGCCGGCGATCCGGCATTGGAGGCGATGGCCGGCGGCGCCGGCAGCGCGCTCGGCCGGGGCGGCATGCTCACCAAGATCCTGGCGGCGCGCCGGGCCGCGGGTTCGGGCGCGTCGACCGTCATCGCCTGGGGCCGCGAGCCGGATGCCCTGCTGCGGCTGGTCGCCGGCGAGCCGATCGGCACGGTGCTGCTCGCGCAGACCGCCAAACAGCAGGCACGAAAGCAGTGGATCGCCGACCACCTGCAGCTGCGCGGTGCCGTGGGCGTGGACGACGGCGCGGCGGCACGGCTGCGCGCCGGCACCGCCAGCCTGCTGCCGATCGGCATGGTGGCGGTGGAGGGCGACTTCTCGCGCGGCGACGTGATCGCGGTGCAGGACGCGCACGGCATGGAGATCGCCCGCGGCTTGGCCAACTACGCCAGTGCGGAAGCACGGCTGCTCTGTCGCCGTGCGTCGGCCGACATCGAGAAGCTGCTGGGCTATGCGGCCGAGCCGGAGATGGTGCACCGCGACAATCTGGTGCTCACCGCCCGCTGATGCGGGCGTGTTCGGCGGGCCGCTAGTGGCCCGCGAACGTCAGGGCGCCAGTCGCAGCAGGTCGCTGCGCAGGTTCAACACGATCTGCGGCGCGCTGCCGCCGGCCGACGCGTCGCGGCAGATGCCCGCCTTGGCGATCGGCAGCGAATAACGCGCCGGGCCGGCGTCGTAGAGCGACTGCCATTTCGGCTCCGCTACCGGGCGCCAGCCGCCGTCGATCGAATGGCGCGCATACAGCTTGACCTCGGCGGTGGTGCAGCGGATGCCTTCGTAGGTGGCGGTGACCGCGTTGCCGGTGGTGCTGCGCGCGACCGACACATAGCGCACGATGCCGTCGCTTTCGACGGTGATGGTGGCGGGGTCGATGCCCATGGCGATGTTGCTGTCCGGGCGCAGCGCAATGGCGATGGTCTTGTTGGCATCGAAGGCCGGCACCGGCGGGGTCGGCAGCTCCGGATAGCCGCCCTCCGGCGCGCCGGTGAGGATGCCGGCAAAAGCAGGAGCGCACGCCAGTGCCGCTGCCAGGCACAGCGCACGTCCGGCGAACGAAAACTCGGTGTCAGCGCGTCGCATGCGGGGGCTCCAGCACGAATCCCGGCTGCGGGACGTTGCCGCCATTCGAGGGATCGGGATCGAAAGTGGCACCCGGCGGCAGTTCGAAATTGCCGGCCTGCAGACCGTGGGGCGAATCGCCTTCGCGCGACGGGCGCATGCTGCTGCGCAGATAGCGGTTGCGGGGATCCTGCCGCGGCAGGAACCGGGCCAGTTCGGTCAGCGCCATCTCGTAGACGCCGCGCTTGAATTCCACCACCACATCGAGCGGCACCCAGTAATCGTTCCAGCGCCAGGCATCGAATTCCGGGTGGTTGGTAGCGCGCAGGTTCAGGTCCCAGTCGTGACCCATCAACTGCAGCAGGTACCAGATCTGTTTCTGGCCCTTGTAATGGCCGCGTGCATCGCGGCGGATGAATCGATCCGGCACCTCATAGCGCAACCAGTCGCGTGTGCGGGCAACCACACGCACATGCTCGGCTCGCAATCCGACTTCCTCATGCAACTCGCGGAACATGGCCTGCTCCGGTGTCTCACCGCGGTCTATGCCGCCTTGGGGAAACTGCCAGCTGTGCGTCCGTATGCGTTTGCCCCAAAAAACCTGATTGCGCTGGTTGAGCAGGATGATGCCGACGTTGGGCCTGAAGCCTTCCCGGTCAAGCATAATCAAACCCCAATTTTTGAACTGAGACCATTATGCACGTGCGTTACGCGCGTCCATAAGCAGGCAAGCCCTTACAAGCACTCGCCTCGGCACTCCGTCGAACCCCAGCCCCGGCCTCCAGTTTCAGACCGTGCCGCCTTTGCGCAGCGCGGTCCACGCGCACCCCATGAAAGCTTCCTCCTTCCTCGTCACCACCCTCAAAGAAGCGCCCGCCGATGCGGAAGTCGCCAGCCACCGGTTGATGCTGCGCGCCGGCATGATCAAGAAGCTCGGCGCCGGCATCTACAGCTACATGCCGATGGGGCTGCGCGTGATTCGTAAGGTCGAGGCCATCGTGCGCGAGGAAATGAACCGTGCCGGTGCGGTAGAACTCTCGATGCCGGTGGTGCAGCCGGCCGAGCTTTGGCAGGAAACCGGGCGGTTCGAGAAGATGGGCCCGGAGCTGCTGCGTATCCGCGACCGCCACGGACGGGATTTCGTGGTGCAGCCGACCAGCGAGGAAGTGGTGACCGACATCGCCCGCCAGGAACTGCGCAGCTACAAGCAGCTGCCGAAGAATCTGTACCAGATCCAGACCAAGTTCCGCGACGAACGCCGTCCGCGTTTCGGCCTGATGCGCGGCCGCGAATTCATCATGAAGGATGCCTACTCCTTCGACCGCAGCCCGGAAGCCGCGCAGGCCAGCTACCAGAACATGGCGCAGGCCTACCGCCGCATCTTCGACCGCTTCGGCCTGCGTTACCGGGCCGTGGCTGCCGACAGCGGCGCCATCGGTGGCGACCTGTCGGAAGAATTCCAGGTGATCGCCGCCACCGGCGAGGACGCCATCGTCTATTGCCCGCAGAGCGATTACGCCGCCAACATGGAAAAGGCCGAGTCGCTGGCGCCCGCGCATGCACGCCCCGCACCCAGCCAGGGCATGGAAAAGATCGCCACGCCCGGCAAGAGCACCTGTGCCGACGTCGCCGCGCTGCTGGCGGTGGATATTCGCCGCACGGTGAAATCGCTGGTGCTCGCCACCGACACGCTGGACGACGAAGGCCAGCCGGTCGGCGCCCAGGTCTGGCTGCTGCTGCTGCGCGGCGACCACGACATGAACGAAGTGAAGGTCGGCAAGCTGCCCGGCATGGAGGGCGGTTTTCGCTTCGCCACCCTGGGCGAGATCGATGCGCACTTCGGCGCCAAGCCCGGTTACCTGGGCCCGATTGCGCTGAAGCAGCCGTTGAAGATCGTCGCCGACCGCGAAGTCGCGTTGATGGCCGACTGGATCGCCGGTGCCAACGAGCCTGATTTCCACATCGGCGGCATCAACTGGGGCCGCGATCTGCCCGAGCCCGATCTCGTTGCCGATATCCGCAACGTGGTCGACGGCGATCCGTCGCCCGACGGCCGGGGCCTGCTGGCGATCGAGCGCGGTATCGAGGTGGGCCATGTTTTCTACCTGGGCACCAAGTACAGCAAGGCGATGAACGCCACCTTTCTCGAAGAAGACGGCAAGCCGCGCCACTTCGAGATGGGTTGCTATGGCATCGGCGTCACCCGGCTGCCGGCGGCGGCGATCGAGCAGGGCCATGACGAGCGCGGCATCGTCTGGCCCGACGCCATCGCGCCGTTCACCGCGGTGATCTGCCCGATCGGCATGGACCGCAGCGACGCGGTGCGTGCCTCCGCCGAGCAGCTCTATGCGGAGCTGCTGTCCGCCGGTGTCGACGTGTTGCTGGACGACCGGGGCGAGCGTCCCGGCGCCATGTTCGCCGACTGGGAGCTGATCGGCGTGCCGCACCGCATCGTGCTGTCGGACCGGGGCCTGAAGGAAGGCACGGTCGAATACCAGCACCGCCGTGACACCGCGGCTTCCAAGATCGCACTCGCGGACGCAGCGGCCCATGTGAAGGGCCGGATCGGCGCATGAGCGCGCGCCGCCGCTGGCTGGCCCTGGCCGGCTGCGGCCTGCTGACGCCCTGGCACGCCGCGCAAGCCGGTGCGCAGCTGGAAGAGCCATTGGCCGACGCGGTGCGGACCGCGCTCAGCGCGGCGGTGTCCGACCATGCGCCGCCGGTGCCCGAGTTCGCCGACACCGCGCGGCGTATCGCCTATCTGCGGTGGTTGTCCGCCATGTCGGAGCGGCTGCGGCCCCGCATCGCCGACGGTCCTACCCGCCATGAATTCCTGCAGACGCTCTGGTACGAATCGCACCGGGCGGGGCTCGACGAATCGCTGGTGCTGGGATTGGTGCAGGTCGAAAGCGCCTTCCGCAAATTCGCGGTGTCGAGCGTGGGCGCACGCGGCTTCATGCAGGTCATGCCGTTCTGGATGCGCACCATCGGCAACGGCGAGCCGGAGCGGCTGTTCCATATGCAGACCAACCTGCGCTTCGGCTGCGTGATCCTGCGTTTCTACCTGCAGCGGGAAAAGGGCGACATGTTCATGGCGCTGGGCCGCTACAACGGCAGCCGCGGCAGGGCGCCGTATCCCGATGCGGTGTTCGGCGCGCAAAGGCGTTGGGTCTTCACCGACAAGCCGAGCTGACTTTTCGGCCATCGGACGACGCCGTTGCGACAGCAGACTGGCAGGCATCCATCCAACCCAAGGAAACGACGTGCCCGTCCGCAAGAAAAAACCTGCTGGTCTATACGCCAACATCAAGGCGAAACGCGAACGAATCGCCAAAGGCAGCGGAGAGACGATGCGCAAGCCCGGCAGCAAGGGCGCGCCGACGGAAAAGGCTTTCGCCAACTCCGAGAAGACCGTGAAGAAGCCGCGCGGCAATCGCCGCCACCTGAGCCGCCGCAAGGCCAAGCCGCGCGCGCGCAAGCGCTAGCAGCCGCTGCGGGCGGATCAGTCGACCGTCACCCGGTACAGCACTTCGCCGGTGGCGCCCGGGTCGAGCGGACCGTCGAACATCCAGCTCACGACGCCCTTGCCCTGCTGTGTTTGGACTGCACTGCAATCCACTGCGTCGGTGCTGGCCGGGGTGCGTTTGGCACAGGCGGTCAGGGTCGCAGGCCGACTGCCGGAGGACGCACTGACGAAGCTGGTGTAAGCCGGTGTCGC
>JAKONS010000123.1 GCA_022701845.1 Burkholderiaceae bacterium | reverse complement strand
AGGTCGTCGTCCCAGGGTTCCGTCAACAACACACTGCTGTCGCGCACCCGCACGAAATGAACCGGTTTGCCGTCTGGCATGGCGTCGCCGCCGGGCGGCTGGCACCGACGTCGCTCCGCATCGAAATACAGCTGCACAACGCCGAGATTCACCAGATATTGCGCGGGCATGGTGTCGTCCTAGTCGTGATTGAAAATGCAGTGTGTTACAGCGAACCTGCCGTGAAGCTGACCAGCCGCGAATAGCGGCCATTTTCGATAACGGGCGCGCCGAACCCGTCGCGGCGATTACCCGGGCGGGTGTGGACGATTAAGAACGCAGCCGCTGGCGATTCGAATATCGAATCGGCCGCACCGCATGGCGATCAACGCGCCCCGCTCTCGGCCACCGCGCCCACAGCGATGCAAAAGTGAGCCGGTGCGCACCCACCTACATGAAAACCCCTGCCCTTCCCACCCGGGCACCCCCGGCCGCTGTCGAAGATCGCCGCTCCTCCGGCCGGCTGCCCAGCCACCCCACGATGCATTCCGCCTTTCTCGTAGAAGACAGCCCGCCCGCGCGCGAAACCCTCACCGCCGCCCTTGCCGAAACCGCCGACATCGTCGTGGTCGGCTGGGCCGAATCCGAGTCCGAAGCGGTCGAATGGCTGCGCAACCATGACAAGCCCGATGTGGTGGTGCTCGACCTGTTCCTGAACGCCGGCACCGGCCTGGGCGTGCTGGCGCGGCTGAAGAAGCTGTCGTTGGGCCTGCGGGTGATCGTGCTCACCAACAGCGCCACCAGCCTGCTGCGCCGCAGCTGCATGCTGCTCGGCGCCGAAGCGGTCTACGACAAGGCGGACGACCTGGAAGGCTTCCTGGACCACTGCCGCGGCATGTTCGACACGCCCGCCTGAGGCGCCACGGCAGCCGGGCACGACCCTTGCGGGCATCGCCGCCATGCGCTACCGCACCACCATCGCCGGTCAGGTTTTCGACTTCGACGATCTGAAGCAGGTCATGGCCTGCGCCAGCCCGGCGCGTTCGGGCGACTATCTGGCCGGTATCGGTGCGGCCACCGCCCAGCAGCGCATGGCCGCGCGCCATGTGCTGGCCGACACGCCGCTCCGGCGTTTCCTCGACGAAGCCCTGATTCCCTACGAAGACGACAACATCACCCGCCTGATCCTCGACAGCCACGACGCGGTCGCCTTCGCGCCAGTGGCGCACCGCACCGTCGGCGATTTTCGCGACTGGCTGCTTTCCGACCATGCCGACACCGCCGCCCTGACCGCGCTCGCGCCCGGCCTGACGCCCGAGATGGTGGCCGCGGTGTCCAAGCTGATGCGCAACCAGGATTTGATCGCGGTGGCGCGCAAATGCAGCGTGGTGACCCGCTTCCGCAACACCCTGGGCCTGCCGGGCCGACTGGCGGTGCGCCTGCAGCCCAACCACCCCACCGACGACCCGCGCGGCGTCGCCGCCTCCACCCTCGACGGCCTGATGTACGGCGCCGGCGACGCGGTGATCGGCCTGAACCCCGCCTCCGACAGCCTACAGGTGCTGGGCCGCCTGCTGCACCTGCAGGACGAGCTGATCCAGCGCTTCGATATTCCCACCCAGGGCTGCGTGCTGACCCATGTCACCAACACGCTGCGGCTGATGGAAGCCGGTGCGCCGGTCGACCTGGTGTTCCAGTCGATCGCCGGCACCGAACGCGCCAATCTGTCCTTCGGGGTGACGCCAGAACTGCTCGACGAGGCCGATGCCGCTGCGCGGGCGCTCGGGCGCGGCACGGTGGGCGACAACGTCATGTATTTCGAGACCGGCCAGGGCAGCGCGCTCTCGGCCCATGCGCATGCGGGCGTCGACCAGCAGACCTGCGAGGTGCGCGCCTATGCGCTGGCGCGGCGCTACCGGCCGCTGCTGGTCAACACCGTCGTCGGCTTCATCGGGCCGGAGTACCTCTACGACGGCAAGCAGATCATCCGCGCCGGGCTGGAGGACCACTGCTGCGGCAAGCTGCTGGGCCTGCCGATCGGCTGCGACGTCTGCTACACCAACCATGCCGAGGCCGACCAGGACGACATGGACAACCTGCTGGTGCTGCTGGGCACGGCGGGCGTCAATTTCCTGATCGGCGTGCCGGGCGCCGACGACGTCATGCTCAACTACCAGAGCACCTCGTTCCACGACGCGCTGTTCCTGCGCGAGACCCTCGGCCTGCGGCGCGCGCCCGAGTTCGAGGCCTGGCTGGCGCGCATGCGGATCACCGACCCGGCCGGTCGCCTGCTGCCGGCGTCGGCCAACCGGCTGCTGCAGGGTATCGGCGGGCTGACCGCGCTGAAAGGCTGACGGACGATGGACGACGACTCCCCCGCCAACCCGGTCACCCCCGACCCCTGGCGCGAATGGCGCACCGCCACGCCGGCGCGCCTGGCGCTGGGCCGGGTCGGCGCCGGCATGCCCACCGACGAGACCCTGCGCTTCGGCTGGGCCCATGCGATGGCACGCGACGCGATCCATGCCGCGCTCGATGCCGAAAAACTGGCCGCCACCCTGCGCGCCAACGGCTGGCAGGTGGCGCATGCCCACAGCCAGGCGGCCGATCGCGCCACCTACCTGCGCCGCCCCGACCTGGGCCGCCGGCTCGACGCCGCCGACGCGGCCCGGCTGCGCGACGACGCCACGCCGGCCGAGGTGTGCCTGGTGGTGGGCGACGGCCTGTCGAGCCTGGCGGTCGAGCGCCACGCCGCCCCGCTGCTGGCGGCGCTGCGCCCGCTGCTGCCGGCGCATACCGTGTTCGCGCCGGTGGTCGTCGCCACCCAGGCCCGGGTGGCGCTGGCCGACGAGGTCGGCGAGGTGTACGGCGCGAAACTGTCGGTGATGCTGATCGGCGAGCGGCCCGGGCTGAGTTCTCCCGACAGCCTGGGCATCTACCTCACCCACACGCCGCAACGCGGCCGGCACGACGCCGAGCGCAACTGCATATCGAATGTGCGTTCCGCAGGACTGGGGTACGGTACCGCCGCCTTCAAGCTGGCGTGGCTGATGCGCGAAGCCCTGCGCCGGGGCGGCACCGGCGTCGCCCTCAAGGACGAGAGCGAACGCGATGTCGTCGAGGCAGCCGCCACCGCGACGGGGCGGCTGCCGTCGGCCGACGATCAGTAGCGGATCGCGATGTCGCGCACGGCCGGGCCGGCGGCGCCGCCGATGAACGACTGGGTGGCGCTGCCGGCGGTGATCGGGTACGGGGTCGCCACGCCGGTGGTGAGCGACACGGTGTACAGCGTGAATGGGCCGGTAGCCGCGGTACGCAGCGCTGCCAGCACCAGGCCGTTGGCGCCGCCGGCGATGTCGAGCGCGCCCTGGCCGCCCAGCACTACGGTCAGCCGGCCGACGTTCACCAGCGTGCCGTCGTTCGGCGGTGTCTGGCGGGCCAGCACGCTCTCGCTGTCGTCGAGGTCGAACAGGTCGGTGGCGGTGGTACCGGCGAAGCTGTTGGTGTAGGCACCGGCGACGACCGATGCCGCGGTGGCGCGGTTGATGACGCCGTCGGTGGTGGTGGCGCCGGTGTCGACATTGATGCGCAGGTTCTGGCCGGTGTCGCCGATCACACGCAGGCGGTCCGCCACCGGGTTGAAGTCGACCGCGAAGCGGGT
>JAKONS010000117.1 GCA_022701845.1 Burkholderiaceae bacterium | reverse complement strand
TCGTGCTCTACCAGTGGTTCCGCGACGCGGTGATCGAGAGCGAGGGCGGGCTCTACGGCCACAAGATCGACCTGTCCTTTCGCTGGAGCATGTCGTGGTTCATCTTCTCGGAGGTGATGTTCTTCGGGGCCTTCTTCACCGCGCTGTGGTGGGCCCGCTCGCATTCGGTGCCGGCACTGGGCAGCCTCGACAATGCGCTGCTGTGGCCCGGCTTCAAGGCGGTCTGGCCCAGCCTGGCGGCGGGCGCCACCGGTGCGCCGGGCGCGCTGGTCGAGCCGTTCGAGACCGTCGGGCCGTTCTGGCTGCCGACCATCAACACCGCGCTGCTGCTGAGCTCGGGCGTCACCCTCACTATCGCCCACCATGCCCTGCGCGAAGGCCACCGCGCCCGCACCCTGTCGTTCATGTGGCTGACGGTGGCGCTGGGCGTGATCTTCCTGTGCGTGCAGGGCTACGAATACCACCACCTCTACAGCGAGCTGAACCTCAAGCTGACGTCGGGCGTGTATGGCTCGACCTTCTTCCTGCTCACCGGATTTCACGGCTTCCATGTCTTCATCGGCATGCTGATGCTGTTCTTCATCACCCTGCGGCTGCGCAAGGGCCACTTCACCCCGGAGCGGCATTTCGGCTTCGAGGGCGCGGCCTGGTACTGGCACTTCGTCGACGTGGTCTGGCTGGGGCTGTATGTCCTGGTCTACTGGATGTGACACGGTCCGCGGGGCTGCCCGGCCCCACGGAAAAAGGCGCCGCGAGGCGCCTTTTTCACTGCGGCGATCGCCGCTCGTTCAGCGGGCCAGCGGCAGGCCGGTCGGGCGGATGTAGCCCAGCTTCCACGCCACCAGGATGCAGATGAACAGCAGCACCGAGAACCCCACCCGCAGCGCCAGCGCACGCGCCATGGCGCTGGTCTTGGCCTTGCCCTCGCGGCCGTCGCGCAGCATGAAGAACAGGGCCGCGCCCAGGCTGGCGAGGATGGCCAGGAAGCCGATCGCGATGAAGAATCCCATGGCGGGAATTATCCGGTGAGCACCGCTGCCGGCGCTGCGGGTTTTCCACGCCGGGGGCGGCGCTTCTGGGTGGTCACCGCGGCCGCGCTGCTGGGCGTGGCGGTGACCGCGTCGCTCGGCCGCTGGCAGCTGCAGCGCGCCGCGCAGAAGGAGGCCATCGAAGCGTCGATCCGCGAGCGCGCGGCCCTGCCGGTGCTCGACGGCCTGTCGCTCGCCTCGGCCGACCGGCAGCAGGACCTGCTGAACCGCCGGGTGCGCTTGCGCGGCCGCTGGCTGCCGCAGTACACGGTGTACCTGGACAACCGCCAGATGTTCGGCCGCCCGGGATTCTTCGTGCTGACGCCGCTGGAAATCGCGCCGGGGCGGGCGGTGCTGGTGCAGCGCGGCTGGATCGCCCGCAATTTCGAGGACCGCAGCCGGCTCGAACCGGTCGCCACGCCCGACGGCACGGTCGACATCGCCGCCCGCATCGCGCCGGCGCCGTCGCGGCTGTACGACTTCGCCGCGGCAGAGGAGGGGCATTCGCCGATCCGGCAAAATCTGGATCTGCCCGCCTTCCAGCGCGAGACGGGCCTGCCGCTGGCAGCCCTGACCGTGGTGCAGACCGGGGCGGCCAGCGAGGGAATGCAGCGCGAATGGCCCGCCGTGACCACCGGTGTCGAACGCCACTACGGCTACGCGTTTCAATGGTTCGGGCTGTGCGCCCTCATCGTCTTCCTCTATGCCTGGTTCCACATCTTCCGACGCCCGCGCGCAGCCTGAGGCCGGCGCCGCCGACCACCTGCTGGACCTGACGGTGTACACCCTGCCCGCGCCCGGCGCCGACCTGGACGCGCCCCGCCGCACCCTGCAGGGCCGCTGGAAGATGCTGCTGGTGATGGCGATGTGCGCCGCGCCGGTGGTGGCCTCGTATTTCACCTATTACGTGGTGCGCCCGCAGGGCCATCGCAACTACGGCGAGCTCATCGCCGACCAGCCGGCGCTGCCCGACGTGCAGGCGCAGGCGCTCGATGCGGCGCCGGTGCCGCTGCGCTCCCTGGCCGGCCAGTGGCTGCTGGTGAGCGTGTCCGGCGGTGCCTGCGGCCCGGCCTGCGAAAACCATCTCTACCTGCAGCGCCAGCTGCGCGAAAGCCTGGGCAAGGAACGCGACCGGCTCGACTGGGTCTGGCTGGTCGACGACGCAGCTCCGGTGCCCGCCGCGCTGCAGCCCGCGCTGCGGCAGGCCACGGTGCTGCGCCTGCCGGCGGCATCGCTGGCGTCCTGGCTGCAGCCGGCGCCGGGCCATGCGCTGGCCGACCATCTCTACCTGGTCGATCCGCTCGGCCACTGGATGATGCGGTTCCCCGCCGACCTGGACAAGGCCGGTGCCGCCAAGGCCAAGCGCGACCTCGACCGCCTGCTGCGCGCCGCAGCCTCCTGGGACCAGGCCGGCCGCCAGGCTTCCTCGCCATGAACATGACCCCGCTCTACGATTACTCGCCGGCGGTGCAGCTGATGCTGACCGGCATCCTGGTCGCCCTCGGCCCGCTGCTGTGGCTGGCGTTCCGCCACCGCGGCGCCACGCCGTCGCGCCGACTGCAGGCGCTCACCGTGCTGACGCTGTTCCTCACCTTCGACCTGGTGCTGTTCGGCGCCTTCACCCGCCTGACCGATTCCGGCCTGGGCTGCCCCGACTGGCCCGGTTGCTATGGCGAGGCGCATCCGGTGGCCGCGCGCGGCCAGATCGCCGCGGCCGAGGCAGCGCTGCCCGACGGCCCGGTGACCCACCGCAAGGCCTGGGTCGAGATGGTGCACCGCTACCTCGCCACCGGCGTGGGGGTGCTGATCATCGCGCTGACCGTATCGGCCTGGGTCGCCTGGCGCCGGCAGCGGCGGGGCGCGGGTGCAGCGGCCGCGGCGCCGCCGGCGGTTCATCCGTGGTGGCCCACCGCCACCCTGGTGTGGGTGTGCATCCAGGGCGCCTTCGGTGCCTGGACGGTCACCCTCAAGCTGTTTCCCGCCATCGTGGTGATGCACCTGGCCGGCGGCGTGGTGCTGCTGGCGATGCTGGCCCTGCAGGCGGCGCGGCACGGGCTGGCGCAGCGGGGGCTGGCGCCGGCGCCGGTGTCGACCGGACGGCGCGCGCTGCTGTGGATCACCCTGGCGGCGGTCGGCCTGCAGGTGCTGCTGGGCGGCTGGGTGAGCACCAATTACGCGGTGCTGGTGTGCGACGGCTTTCCCACCTGCCAGGGCCAGTGGTGGCCGCCGATGGATTTCCGCCAGGGCTTCGAGCTGTGGCGCCCGCTGGGGCAACTGGCCGACGGCCGCCCGCTCGACTTCGCCGCGCTCACCGCCATCCACTATGCGCACCGGCTGTTCGCCTATCCGGTGTTCGTGCTGCTGGTGGCGACCGCCTGGCGCCTGTGGCGGGTGACGGGCCTGCGGCGCATCGCGCGGGTGATCGCCGGGCTGGCCGCGCTGCAGCTGGCCACCGGGCTGTCCAACGTGGTGCTCGACTGGCCGCTGGTGGCCGCGGTGCTGCATACCGGCGGTGCCGCGGCGCTGGTCTCCGCGCTGGTCTGGGCCATCACCTGTTGCCGGCTGGAACCGGTCGCGGCGCGGCGACGCTTATCCTCGGTGGCCGCATGAATTCAGCCAACCCCGTCACCCCCGCCGCCCCGCCTGCCACCGCCGCCCTGCCGTCGCGCTGGCGGCAGTTCAACGCGCTGACCAAGCCGCGGGTGATCCAGCTGATCGTCTTCTGCGCCCTGATCGGCATGGTGCTGGCGGTGCCCGGCGCGCCGGGCTGGGACGACGTGCGGCGCGCGGCGATCGCCTGCTTCGGCATCTGGCTGGTGTCCGGCGCGGCCGCGGCCTTCAACTGCCTGGTCGAAAAAGGCATCGACGCCCGCATGCGCCGCACCGCCTGGCGGCCCAGCGCCCGCGGCGAGCTGGGCGACGGCCAGATCCTGCTGTTCTCGGCGCTGCTGTGCGCCCTCGGTTCGGCCATCCTCTACATCTGGATCAATCCGCTGACGATGTGGCTCACCTTCGCCACCTTCGTCGGCTATGCGGTGGTCTACACCCTGATCCTGAAACCGCGCACGCCGCAGAACATCGTCATCGGCGGCGCCTCGGGCGCGATGCCGCCGGTGCTGGGCTGGGCCGCCATGACCGGCGACGTCGGGCCCGAGGCGCTGATCCTGTTCCTGATCATCTTCCTGTGGACCCCGCCGCACTTCTGGGCGCTGGCGCTGTACCGGGTGGAGGACTACCGCAAGTCGGGCCTGCCGATGCTGCCGGTCACCCACGGCAACGAGTTCACCCGGCTGCAGGTGCTGCTCTACACCTTCGTGCTGTTCGCCGCCTGCCTGATGCCGTTCGCCTACGGCATGAGCTCCTGGCTGTACCTGGTGGCGGCGGTAGTGCTGTCGATCGGCTTCTGCGGCTACGCCTTCGCCCTGTGGCGCCACTATTCCGACGGGCTGGCCCGCCGCACCTTCCGTTTTTCGCTGATCCACCTGAGCGTGCTGTTCGCCGCGCTGCTGGTCGACCACTACGTTTT
>JAKONS010000108.1 GCA_022701845.1 Burkholderiaceae bacterium | reverse complement strand
CGCCGCCGGGCAGGCCGATCTGGCCGAGCGCGGCGGCCAGCACCACGCCCATCCACACCGGCTGCTCGCCGTGCTCCGAGCGCTGCATCGAATGCGACACCACCACCAGCGTGCGTTTGCCGACCAGTGCATGCGCCAGCGCCGCCAGCCGGGCCGCGTCGACACCGCAGATCGGCGCGGCCCAGGCGCAGCTCTTGGGCACGCCGTCGGCGCGGCCCATCAGGTAGTCCTCGAAGGTGCTCCAGCCGTCGCAGTGGCTGTCGAGGAAGGCGCGGTCGTGCAGCCCGTGGCTGACCAGCTCGTGCACCAGGCCGAGCATCAGCGCGGTGTCGGTGCCGGGAGTGGCCGGCAGCCATTCGAAAGCCGACTCGTCGGGCATGTCGCTGCGCAGCGGGCTGATCGACACGAAGCGGCAGCCGCGCCGCGCCGCCGCCTGCATCGCATCGCGCTCGATGTGGCGGCTGATGCCGCCGGAGGCCACCCGGGAATTCTTCAGCGCCATGCCGCCGAAGGCCAGCACCACCTGGCTGTGCTCGACGATCTGCTCCCAGGTGACGTTGCGCCGCGCGATCTCGTCGATCGGGCCGAGGATGTGCGGCATCAGCGGGGTGGAGGCGCCGGCGCTGTAGTGGTTGACCGAGCGCACATAGCCGCCCATGGTCAGGTTGAGGAAGCGGTGCACCTGGCTCTGGGCATGGTGGAAACGGCCGGCGCTCGACCAGCCGTAGGAGCCGCCGAAGACCGCACCCGGCCCGTGGCGGTCGCGCACCCGGCGCAGCTCGGCCGCCAGCCGGTCGAGCACCTCGTCCCAGGCCATCGGCACGAAGTCGTCGCTGCCGCGGCGGGCGTCGGGGCCGGGGCCGTCGTCCAGCCAGCCGCGCCGCACCATCGGGGTGGCCACGCGGGCGCGGTGGTGGATCGCGTCGGCGAAGTTGTCGAGTAGCGGGTTCGGGTCCGGATCGCCGGGGAAGGGCGCGACCTGCAGCCGGCCGCCGGTCCAGCCGGCGGAGAAGACGCCCCAGTGGGAGCTGTGGGGTTGCGGGGCGCTGTCGCGGATGCTCATGGTGACGGGTGTGTCCGGGGTGATGAGGTGAAGGGGAGGGCGGGACCGGTGAAGCACTCTATGTGCCTGCGCCGGATCGCCACGGTCTCGCGGGTGCATCGGATGGCATGTCGGCTGCGGCGGGCAGCCTCGGGTACAGTGCGCGGCTCGTGAATCAAGCCGTCTTTTCCGCGCTCGCGCCCGTCGTTCTGTTCATCTTCGTCGGATTCCTCTGCGGGCGGCGGGGCCTGATCCGCCAGAGCGCGCTGCCCGACATCACCAACCTGGCGTTCCTGGTGCTGACCCCGGCGCTGCTGTTCCGCACGATGAGCGCGGTGCATGTGCAGCAGCTGGATTTTCGCCCGATCGGCATCTACTTCGCGGTGGCCGCCGCGCTGTTCGCCAGCGTCTGCCTGCTGCGGGGCTGGAACCGCAACGGCATCGTGCTGGCGCTGTCGGCCACCTTCAGCAACACCACCATGATCGGCGTGCCGCTGATCGGCCTGGCCTTCGGGCCGGAGGGCATGGTGCTGCTGTTCACCCTGATCTCGGTGCATGCCTTCGTGCTGCTGACCTGCGCCACCATCCTGCTCGAACTGGCGGTGGCGCGCGAGGACGCGGCGGCCGGCCGCCAGCGCCAGCGCCACATGGCCGCCACCGTGTTCGCGGCGGTGCGCAGCGCGGTGCTGCATCCGGTGCCGCTGCCGATCATCCTGGGCCTGCTCTACGGCCTGACCGGGCTGCCGCTGCCGGCGGTGCTCGACCGGTCGCTGGAGATCCTGGGCAGTGCGCAGGTGCCGGTGGCGCTGATCCTGGTCGGGCTGACGCTGGCTTTCGCCCGGGTGGGGGAGCAGGTGCGCGGCGCGCTGGCGGTGTCGTCGCTGAAGATCGTGGTGCACCCGCTGGCGATGCTGGCGGTGGGCACGCTCACCGGCCTGCCGGGCACCACGCTGGCGGTGATGGTGGTGACCGCCGGGCTGCCGATCGGCGCCAACGTGTTTTTGTTCTCGCAGCGCTATCGCGTCGCCGAGGCGGTGGTCACCGCCAGCGTGGCGGTATCGACCATCCTGGCCGCGGTCACGCTGCCGGCGCTGCTGCTGTTCGTGGCGCACCTGACGAAGCACTAGGGCGCCGCAGCGCGGCGTTGGCAGGGCCCGCGGCGTTCAGGGCGCCAGGCGTTCGCGCTGCCAGGCGCCGTGCTCCAGCCGGTAGTGCAGGCGGTCGTGCAGCCGGCTCTTGCGGCCCTGCCAGAACTCCCAGCCGTCGGGCACCAGGCGGAAGCCGCCCCAGTGCGGCGGGCGCGGCGGGTCGCGCTGAAAGCGCGCGCCGGCCTCGGCGGCATTGGCCACCAGCACCTCGCGATTCGCGATGACCTCGCTCTGCGGGCTCGCCCAGGCGCCGATGCGCGAATCGAGCGGACGGCTGGCGTAGTAGGCGTCACTCTCCTCCGCGCTGGTGCGCTCGATGCGGCCTTCGATGCGCACCACCCGTTCCAGCTCCACCCAATGGAACTGCAGCGCCGCATACGGATTGCCGGCGAGCTCGCGGCCCTTGCGGCTGTCGTAGTTGGTGAAGAACACCAGCCCGCGCGCGTCGTAACCCTTGACCAGCACGATACGGGTGCTGGGGCGCAGGTCGCCGCCGACGGTGGCCAGCGTCATCGCATTGGGCTCGGGTATGGCGGCGGCCAGGGCCTCCTGCAGCCACCGGTCGAACTGGGCGAGCGGATCGGCCTGCGAATCGTCTTCGCCGAGCTCCGCGCGCTCGTAGCTCTTGCGCAGGTCGGCGATGGATGTGGCGAGTGGGGGCTGGTGCATGGGATGTACGGTCGGGAAGGAAGGGGAGAACCGGAGCCTGGCGCAAAACCGGCGGGGCCGGGCCGGATAATAAAAAGATGCAGAGAGCCGAGTCGTTACCCATCGTGCTGATCCTCGCCTCCGGCAAGGGTCTGCGCTATCGCGCCGCCGGTGGCGAGACCCACAAACTCAAGGCCGACCTGTGCGGCATGACGGTGCTGCAGCGCACCACCGAAGCGGTCATCGCCGCCGGCCTGCATCCCTATGTCGAGCAGGGCGCCCATGCCGGCATGGCCGACGCGATCGCCGCGGCGGTGTCGGCCACCCGCGGCGCGGCCGGCTGGCTGGTGCTGCCGGGCGACATGCCGATGGTGCTGCCCCGCACCCTGCGCGCGGTGGCCCAGGCCATCGCCAACGGCGCTGTCGCCGCGCAGCCGGTCGTCGCCGGCGAGCGCGGCCATCCGGT
>JAKONS010000092.1 GCA_022701845.1 Burkholderiaceae bacterium | reverse complement strand
AGGTCGTGGCCGTCGACCTCGATGCGGCCCTGGTCGGGTTTGTAGAAGCCGGTGAGCAGGTTCAGGAAGGTGGTCTTGCCGCTGCCGTTCGGGCCGATCAGGCCGTGCACCTCGCCGCTGCGCAACGCCAGCGACACCGCATCGACCGCGCGCACGCTGCCGAAACTGCGGCTCAATCCGTGCGCCTGTAGCAGGTGCGTGCCGGCATGCGGCGCGGCGTCGGCGGCTGCCGGTGCGCCTGCCGGCGTGCCCGGGCGGGCGATGTCGTGCGTGGCCGCGTTCATGCGCCGGTCCCCCGGCGCAGCGCCGCGCCCAGGCGCGCCAGGTCGGGCGCCACCACCTGCTTGGCGTTGCTGCGCGGATGCAGCTTGTCGCGCACCAGGCCGATCACGCTGCCCATGCCCTCGGGAATCAGCAGCACCACCGCCAGCAGCAGCGCGCCGTAGAAGAACTGGCCGAGCTTGGCCAGCGGCGCCACCACCTCCGGCAGCGCGGTCAGCACGATGGTGCCGACCAGCGGCCCCAGGATCGCGCCGCGCCCGCCGATGACGATGCAGATGAAGAAGAACATGCCCAGCTCGAAATGGAAGGTGTCGGGCGTGATGTAGCTCTGCAGCGAGCCGAACAGCGCGCCGCCCAGGGCCGCGGTGGCGCCGCTGAAGGTGTAGACGGTGAGCTTGATGCCGAAGGCCGGCACCCCCACCGAGGCGGCCGCCACGTCGCTGTCGCGCAGCGCCACCATGGCCTTGCCCCACATCAGCCGGGTGACGTTCCAGGTGAGCCAGGTGACCAGCAACGCCAGCCCGATCACCAGCCAGTAGAAGCCGCGCAGCGAATCGAAGGGCGCGCCGAAGTTGGGCACCGACAGCCCGGCGCCGCCGCCGGTCAGGCCGTCCTGGGCCAGCAGGAACTCGCCGACGATCATCGAGAACGCCAGCGTCGCCATCGCGAAATAGAAGCCCGGCAGCCGCAGCGAGGGCAGCCCCAGCACGAAGCCGCAGCCCGCGCCGATGGCGCAGGCCACCGCCAGCGCCAGGAACGGCGGCATGCCGTGGGTGCCGGCCAGGATGGCGAAGGCATAGGCGCCGATCGCCAGCAGCGCCACATGCCCGAGCGACAGCAGGCCGGTGTAGCCGACCACCAGGTTCAGCCCGGCGACCAGGATCCAGTAGGTGGCGATGAGGGCCGCCACATGCAGGTGGTAGGCGTCGCCCGACCAGAACGGCAGGGTGCCGAGCGCCACCAGGCCGGCGGCCACCGCGGCCAGGCGGCGGGCGGGATGCGGCTGCGGCGCGTCGGCGCTGCGCACCGGCGGCGCGGCCGCGGGCAGGGAGGGTGCGGAGGAATTCATACGAGTCGGGCCTTCTTGTTGCCGAACAATCCTTCGGGCTTGAGCAGCAGGAATGCCATCAGCAGGCCGACCGCGATCGTCTGCTGGTAGGCGCCGCCGAACCAGTAGGTGGCGATGCTGGTCAGCAGGCCCAGCAGCACCCCGCCCACCAGGGCGCCGGTGTTGCTGCCCAGGCCGCCGACGGCCAGCGCGATGAAGCCGTTGAGGGTGAGCGACAGCCCCAGCGCGAAATACGCATAGGTGAGTTGGGCGGCGGCGAAGCCCCCCACCCCGCCGATCAGGCCGGCGATGGCGTAGCTGGCCGCGCGCACCCGGTCGGTGGCCACGCCGCGGGCGCGGGCGGCGAACGGGTCTTCCGACACCGCCACGAAGATCTTGCCGAACAGGGTGCGGCGGTAGAACAGCTCCAGCGCGATGGTGATCAGGATCACCGCGGCGATCGGCAGCCAGTATTTCTGGTCCCACGGGCCGGCGGTGAACGCCTGCGGGATCAGCCGCGGGAACGGCTTGGGCTCGGTGCCCCACCACAGCCCCACGCCCTGCTGCACGATGGTGGCCAGCGCCAGGGTGCTGAGCAGCCACAGGTGTTCGTCGGAGCGGGCCAGCACCCGGCGGATCGCCACGAACTCGGTGATCAGCCCGAACAGCACCGACACCGCCAGCGCGCCCAGCAGGCCGATGCTCCAGTGCAGCCGCATCTCGCCGATCAGGAAGGCGGCCGCCACGCCGCTCACCATGAAGATGTGGCCGGTGGTCACGCTCAGCACCTTGGAGGTCGAATACATGACGTTGTAGGCCAGCGCGGCGGACGCATACAGCGCGCCCATCGCCAGCCCGGTGACCAGCACCGTCAGCATGGCTTGGCCTCCCGGCGCGGGGGTCGCGGGCGCTGCGTCATTGCGGTGCTCGCGAGAAGCTGCCGTCCTTGAAGGTGGCGGCGCTGTTGATGGCGATGCCGGCGTCGGGGAAGCCGTTGCGCTCCTTCGGGCCGTAGCTGTAGAACGGGCTGTAGACGCCCGGCAAGTTCTGCGTCTTCTCGAGCGCCGCCTGGATCTTGGCCGGGTCGGTGGAGCCGGCGGTGCGCACCGCATGCTCGATCACCTTCACCGTGTCGTAGCCCATCGCCACCCACCAGAAGGTGAAGTCGATCTTGCCGCCGAGCTGCGGCCGGATCGCCTCCATCAGCTTGCGGGTGGCCGGCGGCAGCTGGCCGGCGGTGTCGTAGGTGGTGCTGGCATAGCCCACCGAGAAAGTGTTGTCCCAGTAGGTGGGCGCGTTGAGCAGCGCCTTGATCGGCGTGCCCATGATGGCCGGGTGGCCCACCACCGGCACGTTCCACTGCATGTCGCCGCGGGCGTTCAGCACCCGGGCCAGCAGGCCGGTGGCCGCCGTCCAGGGCATGACCACGTCGGCGCCGGCTTCGCGGGCCTTGGTCATCTCGTCGGTCAGGCTGGTCTTGTTGGCATCGACCACCACCGAATACACCGGCTTGATGCCCTGGGCTTCCAGCAGCGCCGCGGCCTTCTTGGCGGTGGCCACGCCGTAGCCGGTGTTGTCTCCGATGATCGCGATCTTGCTTTTCTTCAGCGTCTGGGTGGCGTAGGCGTTGGCGTTGCGGATCCACTGCTCGTTGGTGCTGATGACCCGGAAGGCGCGCGGAAACTTCACCGGGTCGGTCAGCTCGTCGACGGTGCCGATGACGATGTTGGGAATGCCGGCGCGGGCCACCACCGGAATCGTCGCCAGCGACTCGCCGGAATTCACCGGGCCGATGATGAAGGCCGCCTTGTCGCTGTGGATCAGCTGGTTGGCCAGGTTCACCGCCTTGGTCGGGTCGCCGGCGGTGTCGCGGGTCAGCAGTTCTAGCTTGGCGCCGTTGATGCCGCCGGCCTTGTTGATCTCGTCGATGGCGAACTGCACGCCCTGGTTCTCGGCGATGGCCGCCGACGACAGCGCGCCGGTGAGCGACGACAGCCAGCCGATGCGGATCGGGTCGGCCGCCTGCGCTGCCAGCGGCAGGCCGAGCACGACCGGCAGGGCGGCGCCGGCGAGCGCGCGGGAAAGGACGGTTCTGCGGTGGACGGTTCTGCGGATCATCTTTGTCTCCTGTTCGTTCTTGGGGAAATGCAATACGAGGGGGCGGGCTTCTACGGCCCGCTGGCCATCAGGACGACGGGCCGGCCTTGGCCACGCCCGCCACCGCGAAATGCTGCGGCGGCACCTCGTTGACCATGATGCGAACCGACTCCTTCGGCGCACCGAGCGTCTGGTGCACCGCCTCGGTCACGGCGGCGTACATCGCCTGCTTCTGCTCCTGGGTGCGGCCGGCGATGAGGGTGATCTGGATGACGGGCATGGAAAGGTCTCCTGTCGGGGTGGGAAAAAACCGGCGCCGGCGCGGTGCCGGCGGCGGGGATGACGGGCAAGGCGAGGAAGGCGGGATCAGGGCGCCACGCGAAAGGCATCGACCGCGTCCCAGTCGAAGCGGAAGCCGGTGCCCGGGCCCTGCGGCAGGTCGACCAGGCCGTCGGCGCCCAGCACCATGCGCTCGTGGAACAGCGGCTCGAACCAGGGCATGTGCTCGGCGTAGATCGCGTTCGGCGACGAGGCCACCAGGTGCAGGCTGTGCTCGGTGAAGATGTGCGGCGCCACCGGGATGTCGAGCGTCGCCAGATAGGCCATCGCCTTGCGCATCTCGGTGTAGCCGCCCATGCGCTGCAGGTCCGGCATCATGATGTCGGCCGCGCCGGCCTCCACCATGGCGCGCACGCCGTAGCGGGTGTATTCGGTCTCGCCGTTGGCGATCGGGGTGTCCAGCGCCCGGGCCAGCGCGGCGGTTTCCTGGTGGCACCAGGTCGGCATCGGCTCCTCGAACCAGGCCAGGTCGAAACGCTCCAGCGCCCGCGCCAGGCGCAGCGCCGACACCGCGGTCAGGCTCTGGTTGGCATCGGCCATCAGGGTGAAATCCGGCCCGATCACATCGCGCACCGCCTCCACCCGCGCCACGTCGTCCTGCCAGCGCGGCGAGCCCAGCCGCATCTTCATCGCATGGAAGCCCTGCGCGACGAAGCCGGCCGCCTCGGCCCGCAGCTCGTCGATATCGGCCGACAGCCACAGGCCGGCGCTGGCATACACCGGCACCCGGTCGCGGCAGGCGCCGAACAGCTTGTAGAGCGGGCGTTCGGCGGCCTGGCCGATCAGGTCCCAGCAGGCGATGTCGAGCGGGTTCATCGCCAGCACCGCCACCCCGGCCTGGCCGTAGAAATTGAGCGCGCGCAGCATGCCGGCCCAGATCGCCTCCACATCGTGCGGATCGCGGCCGACGAAATGCGGTTTCAGGCTGGCGCACATCTGCGCGATCGCCTTCATCTTGGACAGGTCGAAGCAGAAGCCGTAGCCCTCGCCGGTCAGGCCGGCATCGGTGTCGATGCTCACCATCAGCGTGGCGGCGCGGCTGATCTCGTGGATGGCGGTGCGCAAGGGCTTGGCCAGCGGCAGCTCGACGATTGCGATGCGGACGTCGGTGATGCGCAGCGATAGATGGCTCACGGTCGATCTCCTGCGGATGAACGGGCTCATCCAATGGCGATCATTTTTCACTCAAAGCAATTTTTATTGTGCTGTGTAAAACCCGCATACGAGCATTACTGTCATTGGGCGATACTTTCCTTTCAATCCCAAGGCGATCCGATGCCCCTCCCGACACGTCCTCCCCTTCGCACCGGCGGCCAGATCCTGGTCGACCAGCTTCGTATCCACGGCATCCGGCATGTGTTCTGCGTTCCCGGCGAAAGCTTCCTGGCGGTGCTCGACGCGCTGCACGATTCCGACATCGAACTCACCGTCTGCCGCCAGGAAGGCGGCGCGGCGATGATGGCCGAGGCCCACGGCAAGCTCACCGGCCGGCCGGCGGCCTGCTTCGTGACGCGCGGCCCGGGCGCCACCAACGCCGCGCCGGGCATCCACATCGCCCGCCACGATTCGA
>JAKONS010000085.1 GCA_022701845.1 Burkholderiaceae bacterium | reverse complement strand
GCTGGTCGGCGCTGCGCAACGCCGCCAGCAAGGGCTCTGCGCTGCCGGTGAGTTCGGCCTGCTGCTGGGCCAGCCGCAGCGTCGATTCGATGTCGACCACCAAGGTGTCGTCGCGCGACCGCGACAGACTCTGCATCAGCTCCTCGAGCTGCGAGCGCTGCAGCGAGACCTCGGCCAGCCGGGCTTCCATCACCCCCACCCGCGACACCGCGTCCTGGGCGGTTTCCTGCGCCTGCCGCGCCATGGCGCGGGCCTCGATCGACTGGCTGCCGGCGTCGGAGCTCTGCCGGGCCAGCTGCTCCTGGATGGCCGACAGCCGCTGCCACAGGGTGACCGACGCGGCCAGGGCCAGCGCCGCCACGATGCCGACCCCGACCATCATCGGCCGCACCAGCGAGACCGGCGGCGGCGGTGCCGTGGCGGGTGCGGCGGAGGGCGTCGCGGACGGGTCGGGCAGGGGCACGGAACTCATCCGGTCGATTCTATAGACGGGTCTGCGGCACCCAGCGCCTGCGCCACGCCGTCGATGCCCGGCCGGGCCAGTAGCACCCGCGCGAAGCCGGCGGCGCGCGCGGTGGCGGCGATCCGCTCGTGGGTGGCCAGTGCCGTTCCCTCCCGGAGGCCGGCCAGCGCGTCGGGCAGCGGCGCCAGCAGCGTCAGCAGGTGCCCGACGGCTTCGGAGTTGCTGAAGATCCAGGTGGTGTCGCGGGCCGCCAGGCCGGTGGCATGCGCGATGTCGGCGGCGTTCCAGACCGGCGGGCCGCGCCGGTAGGCCGCCACGATGCTTACCGTGGCACCGGCGGCGGCCAGGCGCTCTGCCATCCAGGCGCGGCCGTGGCCGCTGCCGGCCGGGTCGTCCTGGTCGTGCTGCGCACCGCGCACGATCAGCACCGCGTCGCCGGGCGCGATCCGGCCGCCGGCTGCCGCCCAGAGCGATTCCGAATCCAGCTGCGCCGCGTCGGCCGCGGGTGCGTCGATGGCCTCCGGCGGCACCCCGCGCGCCCGCAGCACCGCGCTGGTGCCCGGCCCGGGCGACCAGGCGCGCAGGCCGTCCGGCCAGGCGCTGCCCGCCGGCGCGGCGTCGAAGAAATGCTGCACCGCCGCCGCGCTGACGAACATCGCCACCCGCAACCGCGGCAGCCGCCGCCAGGCGTCGTCGAGCACCGACCGCTCGCCGGGCGCCAGCGCGGCGGTGGCGATCAGCGGCACCGCCACCGCGTCGACGCCGCGTTCGCGCAAGGCGGCGCACCATGCCCGGCCTTCGGCGACCGGCCGGGTGACGACGACGCGCATCGGCCGGGTCAGCGGGCGCCGCCGGCGCGCAGCCGGGCGGCGACCAGGTCGCCCAGCGCCGCCGCGTCGGCCGGGGTGGCCACCGGGCCGGCGACCTCGGCCGTCACCAGGCTGCCGTCGCCGTCGACATCGCCCCAGGCGGCGCGCAGCGACAGGGTGTGGCCTTCCAGGGTGGCGTGCGCGGCCAGCGGCATCGAGCAGCTGCCGCCCATAGCGCGGCTCACCGCGCGCTCGGCGCTGGTGGTGAGCCAGGTGGGGGGATGGTCGAGCGGCGCCAGGGCGGCGGCCAGGTCGTGCCGGCCGGTGCGGATCTCGATGCCGAGCGCGCCCTGGCCGGCGGCCGGCAGCATCTGGTCGTCCGGCGAGAAGGCGAAGCGGATGCGCGACTGCAGGCCCAGCCGCAGCAGCCCGGCGGCGGCCAGCACGATGGCGTCGTAGCCGCCTTCGTCGAGCTTGCGCAGGCGGGTGTCGAGGTTGCCGCGCAGGGGCTCGACCCGCAGGTCGGGCCGCAGGGCGCGCAGCAGCACCATGCGGCGCAGGCTGGAGGTGCCGACCACCGCGCCCTGCGGCAGCGATTCCAGGCTGGCGTGGTGGTTCGAGACGAAGGCGTCGCGCGGATCCTCGCGGTCCATCACGCAGGCCATCTCGAAGCCGTCGGGCAGGTCCATCGGCACGTCTTTCAGGCTGTGCACCGCGATGTCGGCGCGGCCTTCCTCCAGGGCGATCTCCAGCTCCTTCACGAACAGGCCCTTG
The DNA here is from genome assembly GCA_022701845.1 of Burkholderiaceae bacterium. The sequence goes on along the minus strand of JAKONS010000085.1, from coordinate 4,755 downwards.
CCGCCGACCTTGCTCAGCGAGCGGTCGAGGATGCGGTCGCCCTGGGTGGTCATGCCGAGCAGGCTGACCCGGTGGCCGCGCGCCTCGAGCAGCGACTTCACATGCTCGGCCTGCCACAGGGCCAGCCGGCTCTCGCGGGTGGCGATGACGATGGTCAGCGGAGCGGGGCTTGTTTCGGTCACGGCAGGGGTCCGGCGGCAAAGCCGGCGATGCTAGCATTGCTGCAACGCACAAAAAGTCAGATTCCGGGCACGACCCGGCCACCACTACGACAGGAGATCGCCGTGCAGCAGACCGACAAGGCCCCCCCTTCGGCATCCGCCCGAATCCCTGCCGATCCGCCGCTGAAGGCACCGGCGCAGAAGGCGGTCAAGGCCGTCTCCGCGGTGCGCCGGCGCAAGGACATCGAGCAGCCGCTGGTCGACGACATCCGGCTGCTGGGCCGCATCCTCGGCGACGTGATCCGCGAGCAGGACGGCCAGCCCGCCTACGAACTCGTCGAGCTGGTGCGCAAGCTGTCGGTGGCCTTCCGCCGCGATGCCGACCAGGAGGCCGACCGGGCGCTGAAGAAGCTGCTCAAGTCGCTGTCGGCGGACCAGACGGTGATGGTGATCCGCGCCTTTACCTATTTCAGCCACCTGGCCAACCTGGCCGAAGACCGCCACTACATCCGCCGCCGGGTCGAGCACGAGCGCGCCGGCGATACCCAGGAGGGCAGCATCGAGGTGGCGCTGGCGCGGCTGCGCTGGGCCGGGGTGTCGCCGCGGGCGCTGTCGCAGACGCTGGCGTCGAGCTTCGTGTCGCCGGTGCTCACCGCCCACCCGACCGAGGTGCAGCGCAAGAGCATCCTGGATGCCGAGCGCGGCATCGCCCAGCTGCTGGCCGCGCGCGACGAGGTCAAGGCGCGCGCCATGTTCTCGGCCGCCGCCAAGGATGCGCTGGCGCCCCGCGAGCTGGCCGCCAACGAGGCCCAGCTGCGCGCCCGGGTGATGCAGCTCTGGCACACCCGCCTGCTGCGCTACAGCCGCCTGACGGTGAGCGACGAGATCGAGAATGCGCTCTCCTATTACGAGGCCACCTTCCTGCGCGAGGTGCCGCGCCTGTATGCCGGGCTGGAGCGCGAACTGGGCGCCTACCCGGTGGCCAGCTTCTTTCGCATGGGGCAGTGGATCGGCGGCGACCGCGACGGCAATCCGAACGTCACCGCGGAAACGCTGGAATACGCGCTCCGGCGCCAGAGCGAGGTGTCGATCCGCCACATGCTGACCGAGCTGCACCGGCTGGGCGCCGAGCTGTCGCTGTCGGCCCGGCTGGTGGATTTCGGCCCCGAGATGCAGGCGCTGGCCGCGCGCAGCCCCGACCAGAGCGAGCACCGGCAGGACGAGCCGTACCGGCGCGCACTCACCGGCATGTACGCCCGCCTGGCCGCCACCCTGAAGGAGCTGACCGGCGGCGAGGCGGCCCGGCATGCGGTGGCGCCCCAGAATCCTTACCTGCTGGCCGAAGAGCTGGTGGCCGACCTGCGCACCATCGAGACCTCGCTGCTGTCGCAGCACGGCGAGGCGCTGGCGCAGCAACGCCTGAAGCCGCTGATCCGCACCGCCGAGGTGTTCGGCTTTCACCTGGCCACGGTGGACCTGCGCCAGAGCTCCGACAAGCACGAGGCGGTGGTGGCCGAGCTGCTGATGACCGCCCGCATCGAGGCCGACTACAGCGGGCTCGACGAGGCCGCCCGGCGCAAGCTGCTGCTGTCGCTGCTCAACGATGCGCGCACCCTGCGGGTCAACGGCATCGCCTATTCCGACCTGGCGCGCAGCGAGCTGGCCATCTTCGAGGCGGCGCGCCGCATGCGCGAGCGCTACGGCAAGGAGGCGATCCGCCACTACATCATCAGCCACACCGAGGCGGTGAGCGACCTGCTGGAAGTGCTGCTGCTGCAGAAGGAGGTGGGCCTGATGCGCGGCACGCTGGACGAGGGCGCGGTGGTCGACCTGATCGTGGTGCCGCTGTTCGAGACCATCGGCGACCTGCGCAGCGCCGCGCCGATCATGCGGGACTTCTACCGCCTGCCGGGCATCGCCGCGCTGGTGCAGCGCAGCGGCGGCGAGCAGGACGTGATGCTGGGTTATTCCGACAGCAACAAGGACGGCGGCATCTTCACCAGCAACTGGGAGCTCTACCGCACCGGCGGCGCGCTGGTGGCGTTCTTCGATGCGATGGCGCTGGAAGGCCTGCCGGCCGATCCGCAGTCCGACACGCCGGCGGTGCCGCCGATGCCGATCCAGCTGCGCATGTTCCATGGCCGCGGCGGCACGGTGGGCCGGGGCGGCGGCCCCAGCTACCAGGCCATCCTGGCGCAGCCGGCGGGCACGGTGCGCGGCCAGATCCGGCTGACCGAGCAGGGCGAGGTGATCGGCTCGAAGTACGCCAATCCGGAGATCGGCCGGCGCAACCTGGAAACCCTGGTGGCCGCCACCCTGGAGGCGACCCTGCTGCAGCCCGCCAAGCCCGCCACCCGGCAGTTCCTGCAGACCGCCGAGGCGCTGTCGGTGGCCAGCATGGCCGCCTACCGGGCGCTGGTCTACGAAACCCCAGGCTTCACCGACTACTTCTTCGGCTCGACCCCGATCCGCGAGATCGCCGAGCTGAACATCGGCTCGCGCCCGGCCTCGCGCAAGGCGCAGCAGAACATCGAGGACCTGCGCGCGGTGCCCTGGTCGTTCAGCTGGGGCCAGTGCCGGCTCACCTTGCCAGGCTGGTACGGCTTCGGGTCGGCGGTCGAGGCCTTCCTGGCGAGCACGGCCGAGGGCGCCACGGCGGCGCAGTCGAGAACCGAGCGCGCCGGCCGGGTGGCGCTGCTGCAGAAGATGGTCAAGCAGTGGCCGTTCTTCAAGACATTGCTGTCCAACATGGACATGGTGCTGGCCAAGAGCGACCCGGCGCTGGCCGGGCGCTATGCCGAACTGGTCACCGACGTGCGGCTGCGCAAGAAGGTGTTCGGCCTGGTCGAGGCCGAATGGAAGCGCACCAACGACGCCCTGACCCTGATCACCGGCGACAAGACCCGGCTGGCCTACAACGGCTCGCTGTCGCGCTCGATCCGGCACCGCTTTCCCTATATCGACCCGCTGCACCACCTGCAGATCGAGCTGATGCGGCGCTACCGGGCGGGGCAGGGCGACGAGCGGGTGCAGACCGGGATCCACATCTCGATCAACGGCATCGCGGCCGGGTTGCGCAACACCGGCTAACGGAATGGGGCTAGAGCAGGAGGGCCAGCGGCGGCCGTGCGCGGGGCCGGTGGAGGGCGCTCGGGGCGGCTACCCTGGTTAACCCTGAGTAACGCCGGTCGGGGCGGCGGGCGGGATGATGCGCCCACAACGCACAACAACAGGATCACGCCATGAGCGCACCCGTACCCGCATCTCCGTCCACTCCCGCCGCTGGCGCTCCAGGCGCTAGCGACACGCCCGCCGTCCGGCCCTACACCGCCAAGGAGACCCGGGAGCGGGTGTTCGCGATCGTCGCCGCTTCTTCCGGCAACCTGGTCGAGTGGTTCGATTTCTACGTCTACGCCTTCAGCGCGCTCTACTTCGCCGCGTCCTTCTTTCCCAAGGCCGACCCGACGGTGCAGCTGCTGAGCACCGCCGGCGTGTTCGCCGCCGGTTTCCTGATGCGGCCGATCGGCGGCTGGCTGTTCGGCGTGATCGGCGACAAGTACGGTCGCAAGCTGTCGATGGTGATCTCGGTGGTGATGATGGGCGGCGGCTCGCTGCTGATCGCCTGCCTGCCGACCTACGACGCGATCGGCGTGGCGGCGCCGGCGCTGCTGCTGCTGGCGCGGCTGTTCCAGGGCCTCTCGGTGGGGGGGGAATACGGCGCCTCGGCCACCTACATGAGCGAGGTGGCGCTGCGCGGGCGGCGCGGCTTCTTCGCCTCGTTCCAGTACGTCACCCTGATCGGCGGGCAGTTGCTGGCGGCGCTGGTGATCGTGGTGATGCAGGCTTTCCTGACCGATGCCGAGCTGCACGCCTGGGGCTGGCGCATTCCGTTCGCGATCGGCGCGGTGACCGCGGTGGTGGCGATGCTGCTGCGCAAGACGCTGCGCGAAACCTCGACCGCCGAGACCCGGGCCGACAAGGACGCCGGCAGCCTGCGCGGGCTGTTCCGCAACCACACCCCGGCGTTCCTCACCGTGCTGGGCTACACCGCCGGCGGCTCGCTGATCTTCTACACCTTCACCACCTACATGCAGAAGTACCTGGTGAACTCGGCCGGCATGTCGGCGCGCACCGCCACCGAGATCATGACCTGGGCGCTGCTGGCCTACATGCTGATGCAGCCGCTGTTCGGCGCCCTGGCCGATCGCATCGGCCGGCGCGCCTCGATGATGGCTTTCGGCGCGCTGGGCACGGTGGCCACCGTGCCGATCCTGCTGGCGCTGCAGAGCGTGCGCAACCCGTACGCGGCTTTCGGGCTGATCGTGCTGGCGCTGGCCATCGTGAGTTTCTACACCTCGATCAGCGGCCTGGTGAAAGCCGAGATGTTCCCGCCGCAGGTGCGGGCGCTGGGTGTCGGCTTCGCCTACGCCATCGCCAACGCGGTGTTCGGCGGCACCGCGGAATACGTGGCGCTCTACCTCAAGGACATCGACATGCAGCAGACTTTCTACTGGTATGTGACGGTAATGATGGCGATCGCTTTTCTGGTGAGCCTGCGCCTGCCGAAACAGCCTAAATTCCTGCACCACGACCA
>JAKONS010000040.1 GCA_022701845.1 Burkholderiaceae bacterium | reverse complement strand
GAGCCGATACCGCGGCCAACGCGACGCTTGGCGTGCTTGGCGCCGGCAGCCGGCTTGATGCTGTTGAGTTCCATGAGAGCCTCTGTTCTACATTCAGGTCCGCGCGCTTAGAGCACGCGCACCAGGTAGGCGATCTTGTTGATCATGCCGCGCACTGCAGGCGTGTCCTGCAGTTCGCTCACGCTGTTCAGCTTACGCAGACCCAGACCACGGACGGTCGCGCGATGCGATTCCTTGGTGCCAATGGGACTGCGAACCAGTTGGACCTTGACGGTTTGTTCGGTAGTCATTTTTTTGCTCCGATCAGGCGGTGAAGATTTCTTCGACCGACTTGCCACGCTTGTTGGCAATTTGACCGGGGGTCGTCGACCGGGTCAGTGCATCGAACGTGGCGCGGACCATGTTGTAGGGGTTGGACGAACCATGGCTCTTGGCCACGATATCGGTGATGCCCAGCACTTCGAAAACCGCACGCATCGGACCACCAGCAATGATGCCGGTACCCTTGGGGGCTGGCGCCATGATGACGAATGCTGCACCGTGATGGCCGCTCACCGCATGGTGCAGCGTGCCGTTCTTCAGGGCGACGGTCTTCAGGTTGCGACGGGCTTCTTCCATCGCCTTTTGCACAGCTGCAGGCACTTCTTTCGACTTGCCCTTGCCCATGCCGACTTTACCGTCGCCGTCGCCGACCACGGTCAGGGCTGCGAATCCAAGGATACGGCCGCCTTTGACGACCTTGGTGACGCGGTTGACCGCAATCATCTTCTCCTTGAGACCGTCGTCCTGTGCCTCGGTCTGCACTTTAGGTTGAAACTTTGCCATGATTATTCGTCCAGCTTAGAACTGCAGACCCGCTTCGCGGGCAGCGTCGGCCAGCGCCTTGACGCGGCCGTGGTAGGCGAAACCGGCGCGGTCGAAAGCGACCTTTTCGACGCCGGCGGCCTTGGCCTTCTCAGCGATGCGCTTGCCGATGGCAGTGGCAGCGGCGGCATTGCCACCCTTGCCGGAGCCGCCGAGTTCTGCGCGGACAGCAGCTTCCGCGGTCGAGGCGGACGCCAGGACTTTGGTACCGTCGCCGGAGATCACGGTGGCATAGATATGCAGGTTGGTGCGGTTCACGGTGAGCCGGGCGACGCCTTGCGTGGCAATGCGGATCCGGGTCTGGCGCGAACGACGAAGACGCTGCGCTTTCTTGGTCAAAGACATGCTGCGACTCCTTACTTCTTCTTGGTCTCTTTGATCACGATCTTCTCATCCGAATAACGGATGCCCTTGCCCTTGTAAGGCTCGGGGGGGCGGATCGCACGGATTTCCGCGGCGATCTGACCGACACGTTGGCGGTCGGCACCCTTGATCAGGATCTCGGTGGGGGTGGGAGTAGCCACGGTGATACCGGCAGGCATGTCCACATTCACCGGGTGCGAGTAACCGACCTGGAGATTCAGCTTGGCGCCCTGGGCGGCAGCCTTGTAGCCGACGCCGACCAGCGACAGCTTCTTTTCGAAGCCCTTGCTGACGCCGACCACCATGTTGTTGACCAGCTGGCGCAGCGTACCGCTCATCGCATTCGCTTCACGCGACTCGTTGGCCGGGGTGAAGGTCAGCTTGCCGTCCTGGTTCACGACCGTGACCAATGCATGCAGAGCCAGCGACAGCGTGCCGCCGGTGCCCTTCACATTGATCTGATCGTCTTTGATCGCGACATCCACGCCTTGCGGGATAGCGACCGGCATTTTTCCTACGCGGGACATTTCAATACTCCTTGATGCCCGCTTAGGCGACGTAGCAGAGCACTTCGCCACCGACGCCGGTAGCACGTGCCTTGCGATCCGTCATCACGCCTTGCGGGGTGGTGACGATTGCGACGCCCAGGCCGTTCATGACTTGGGGAATGGAATCGCGGCCCTTGTACACACGCAGACCGGGACGGCTCACGCGCTCGATACGCTCGATCACCGGGCGACCGGCGTAGTACTTCAGGGTGATCACGATTTCGGACTTGTTGTCCGCCGTCTTGATTTCGAAGCCGTCGATATAGCCTTCGTCCTTCAGCACTTGCGCGATGGCGATCTTCACTTTGGAAGACGGCACCGAAACAGTAGCCTTGGCCACCATTTGCGCATTGCGAATACGGGTCAGCAAATCGGCGATGGGATCACTCATGCTCATGTTGAATCTCCTGCCGACTTACCAGCTGGCCTTGGTGATACCGGGGATATCACCAGCAAAAGCCAGTTCGCGAATCTTGGCGCGAGCCAGGCCAAACTGGCGGAAGGTGCCGCGCGGACGACCGGTGATTTCGCAACGGTTGCGTTGACGCGTGGGGTTCGCATTACGCGGAAGCTTTTGCAGGCCGAGGCGTGCTGCCTCGCGCTCGCCGTCGCTCTTCTTGGAATCAGCGGCGATGGCCTTGAGTTCCGTGTACTTGACAGCGTATTTCGCCGCCAGCTTTTCGCGCTTGAGTTCGCGCTGGATGAGAGCTTGTTTAGCCACAGCTGACCTCAGTTCTTGAACGGGAAGCGGAAGCCAGCGAGAAGCGCCTTGGCTTCTGCGTCGGTCTTGGCCGTCGTGGTGATGCTGATGTTCAGGCCGCGCAGTGCGTCGACCTTGTCGTACTCGATCTCAGGGAAAATGATCTGTTCCTTAACACCGATGTTGTAGTTGCCGCGGCCGTCGAAGGCACGACCCGAGATGCCGCGGAAGTCGCGGACACGGGGCAGTGCCACGGTGACGAAACGGTCCAGGAACTCGTACATCTGAACGCCACGCAGGGTGACCATGCAACCGATGGGCTGCTGCTCGCGGATCTTGAAACCGGCGATGGCCTTCTTGGCCTTGGTCACGACAGGCTTCTGGCCCGCGATCTTGGTCAGGTCGGCGACGGCGTTGTCCATCACCTTCTTGTCGGAAACAGCTTCCGACACACCCATGTTCAGGGTGATCTTGGTCAGACGCGGGACCTGCATCGGCGACGTGTAGCCGAACTGCTTGGCCAGCTCGGGGGCGATTTTCTCGCGGTACTGTTGTTGGAGGCGTGCCATGTCGATAACCCTCAGGCAGACTGGATTTGTTCACCGCTGGACTTGAAGACGCGAACGCGCTTTCCGTCAGCCAGCAGCTTGGTGCCCACGCGATCGCCCTTGCCGGTAGCGGCATTGAAGATAGCGACGTTGGACTGGTGAATCGGCATCGATTTCTCGACGATGCCGCCGGTCGTGCCCTTCATCGGGTTCGGCTTGGCGTGCTTCTTGACCACGTTGATGCCTTCGATGACGACGTGCGCGTCATCCGAGCGGAGCGTGACGGTGCCACGCTTGCCTTTGTCACGGCCGGTCAGCACGATGACTTCATCGCCCTTGCGAATCTTGTTCATGTCGTGTCCTGGAAATTAAAGAACTTCGGGAGCCAGGGACACGATCTTCATGAACTTCTCGGTGCGCAGCTCGCGCGTCACCGGTCCGAAGATGCGGGTGCCGATCGGCTCCAGCTTGGCATTGAGCAGCACGGCGGCATTGCCGTCGAACTTGACGAGCGAGCCATCGCCGCGGCGGATGCCTTTGGCGGTGCGCACGACGACAGCACTGTAGATCTCGCCTTTTTTGACGCGACCGCGCGGTGCAGCTTCTTTGATGCTGACCTTGATGATGTCGCCGACGCTGGCGTAGCGACGCTTCGAGCCGCCGAGCACCTTGATGCACAGCACGGACTTGGCGCCGGTGTTGTCGGCGACTTCCAACCGGGATTCTGTCTGGATCATTGCAATATTCCCAACTTGTACCGAAGAACCCGCCTCGGGGGCTGGCCCGTCGGCAAAGGGATTTTTCTGGTCAGTCTTGGGCCCGTCGTCCACGCTGCAAAACCATTTTGCGGCGCTTCTTATTGGGCAGATATTTCACCTCTGGGAGGCGAAGCCCACGATTCTCGCAAAGATCGCAGTAGCCGTCAAGTGCTCTGATGGGCGGTGGCGTCGAATTGTCGCGACAGGGCGGTGAACGCGTCGAGCTGGGGGGCGACGATGCCCTCTTCCAGCAGGATTTCCGCCACCCGCGGTCCGAGCGCGCCGGCTGCCGCCGCATCGAGGAACAGCAGCCGGCTGCGGCGTGCCAGCACGTCTTCGACGGTGCGCGCGTATTCGTGGCGCGCGGCGAACCGCACCATCGCCTCGGACAAGCCGGGCGCCAGCCAGACGTCGGCGCCGTCGAGGGCATGCAGCGACACCGCCTCGTTGCCGTAGAGATGGGGGCCGGGAGCACTGCCGAGGGCGGTCTGCACCGCATCGTCGTCGGGCGCGCCCACCAGGCGGAGCCGCTCGGTGGCGCCGGCCGGGCGGGCGGCGATCAGGCCTTCGGCGGCGCAGTGCTGCAGCACGTCTTCGGCCATTGCGCGGTAGGTGGTCCATTTGCCGCCGGTCACGGTGACCAGGCCGCCCGGGCCGCTCATCACCGTATGTTCACGGCTGATTTTCTTGGTGGCCGCGGAACCGGCATGGCGGGTCTGGGGACGTACCAGCGGCCGCAGGCCGACCCAGGTGCTGCGGACGTCGGCCGCCGTCGGCGCACGGCGCAGATAGCGGGCGGATTCGCCCAGGATGAAGTCGATTTCGGACTGGAAGGGACGTGGCTCTGCCGCTGCGTCCGGGCGCGGGGTATCGGTGGTGCCGAGGACCACCTTGCCCAGCCACGGCACCGCGAAGAGCACGCGGCCGTCCGAGGTGCGCGGCACCAGCAGTGCATGCGCGCCGGGCATGAAATCACGATCGACGACCAGATGCACGCCCTGGCTGGGCGTCACCAGCGCCTCGGCGGCCTGGCCCCGGGCGGCGGAGTCCTGGGCACGCAGCGCATCGACCCAGACGCCGGTCGCGTTGACGACGCATCCGGCGCGCACGGTGAAGGCTTGGCCGGTTTCCGCATCGCGGCATACCAGTCCGGAGATCTTGCCGTCGTCGTGGAGCAGCGTCTCCACCGGGCAGTGGTTGACCAGCAGGGCGCCGCGGGCCGCGGCGGTACGCGCCAGCGCCAGCGCCAGGCGGGCATCGTCGAACTGGCCGTCCCAGTACTGCACGCCGCCGCGCAGGCCGTCCGGCGATGCGCCCGGCAACCGGGCGAGCGTCTTGCGGCGGCCCATGAGTTCGGTGCGGCCCAGGCCGGCACGGCCGGCCAGCAGGTCGTAGGCCATCAGGCCGACGCCGTAGAAAGGCGTTTCCCACCAGCGGTAGGCCGGCATGACGAAGGGCAGCGGCTGCGCCAGGTGCGGCGCATTGGCCAGCAGCAGCGCACGCTCGTGCAGGGCTTCGCGCACCAGGTGCAGATTGCCCTGCGCGAGATAGCGCACGCCGCCGTGCACCAGCTTGGTAGCGCGGGAAGACGAGCCCTTGGCGAAATCCACGCCTTCGAGCAGCACCACCGAGTAGCCGCGCGCCACCGCGTCGAGCGCCACGCCCAGGCCGGTGGCGCCGCCCCCCACCACGGCTATGTCCCAGGGCCCGTCATGGGACAAGCGCTGGAGCAGCGCGGCGCGATCGGTGGGCAGGGGTGGCATCGGGGAGGACGGTTCTATGGACGGTGGCATGGAGTAAGACAAGGAAGACCTAAGGGAGAGCCCAGCCGCGCGACCGCTCGACCGCCTGGCGCCAGCGCGCCCGGCGGGCGGTGCGCGTGGCGTCGTCGATGCCCGGCTCGAACCGGCGGTCGACTTTCCAGCGCGCGGTGATCGCCGCGGCATCGGCCCAGAAGCCGACCGCCAGGCCGGCCAGGCAGGCCGCACCGAGCGCGGTGGTTTCGGTGACGGCCGGCCGCACCACCGGCACGCCGAGCAGGTCGGCCTGGAACTGCATCAGCAGATTGTTGGCGCTGGCGCCGCCGTCCACCCGCAGTTCGGTCAATGCCAGTCCGGCGTCGCGGGACATGGCGGCGAAGACATCGGCCACCTGCAGCGCGATGGCCTCCAGTGCGGCGCGGGCGATATGCGCGCGGGTGGTGCCCCGCGTCAGCCCCACCAGCGTGCCGCGCGCGTGGCCGTCCCAGTCGGGCGCGCCGAGGCCGGCGAAGGCGGGCACCAGGAAGACGTCGCCGGTGTCGGGCACCGAGGCGGCCAGCGCCTCGACCTCGGGCGCCGATTCGATCGTCTGCAGCCCGTCGCGCAGCCACTGCACCGTGGCGCCCGCCATGAAGACGCCGCCTTCCAGGCAATAGGCGACCGGATGCGCGGCGGTGTCGGGGCCTTGCCAGCCGACGGTGGTCAGCAGGCGGTTGGCGCTGGGCACCGCTGCGCTGCCGGTGTTCATCAGCATGAAGCAGCCGGTGCCGTAGGTGTTCTTGGCCATGCCGGGGGCGAAGCAGGCCTGGCCGAAGGTGGCGGCCTGCTGGTCGCCGGCGATACCGGCGATGGGCAACGCGGCGCCGAACACATCGGGCGCGGTGCGCCCGACGATGCCGCTCGACGGCACCACCTCCGGCAGCACCGCGCGCGGCACGTCGAACAGCGCCAGCAGCTCGTCGTCCCAGTCGAGCGTGTGCAGATTGAAGAGCTGGGTGCGCGACGCATTGCTGGCGTCGGTGACATGCCGGCCGCCGCGCGCGCCGCCGGTGAGGTTCCATACCAGCCAGCTGTCGATGGTGCCGAAAGCGAGCTCGCCGCGCGCCGCCCGTGCCTGCGCACCGGGCAGGTTCTGCAGCAGCCACTGCAGCTTGCTGGCCGAGAAGTACGCATCGGCGACCAGACCGGTCTTCTGCTGCAGCCAGTCGCCCAGCCCCCGCTGCTGCAACGCATCGCAGGCGGCGGAGGTGCGGCGGTCCTGCCAGACGATGGCGGGCGCCACCGGGCGGCCGGTGGCGCGGTCCCAGAGCACCACCGTCTCGCGCTGGTTGGCGATGCCGATGGCCACCACGTCGCCCGGCCGGGCGTGCTGTTGCAGCAGTTCGCGGGCCACGTCGCGCTGGCTGGTCCAGATCTCGTCGGCGTCGTGCTCGACCCAACCGGGACGCGGAAAGTGCTGCGCGAATTCGCGCTGGGCGCTGGCCACCGGCCGGCAGGCCGCATCGAACAGGATGGCGCGAGAACTGGTCGTGCCCTGGTCGAGGGCGAGGATGAAACGCATGGCCAAAGCGTACCCCAGCCGCGGTGCGCGGGCCGGTGTGGAAAACGCGGTGACACCCGGCCGAAAGGCCGCAGACGGGCACTTGCAACGCAGGCGCAGGGGTATCCTCCCCCGCCATGACCGATTCGCACACACCCCCTTCCCCGGCCCGCATCGCCTTCGTCGGCGGCGGCAACATGGCCTCCGCCATCATCGGCGGACTGCTCGAGCAGGGCACGGCGGCCGACGCCGTCACCGTGATCGAGCCTTTCGAGCCGGCGCGTGCCCGGCTGCTGGAGCAGTACGGCATCGTGGCCCAGGCCGCGGCCGACGCCCGTCTGGCCGACTGCGGGCTGGTGGTGTGGGCGGTCAAGCCGCAGACCTTCCACGACGCCGCCGCCGCGGTGGCGCCGTTCGCGGGCGCAGCGCTGCATTTGAGCGTCGCGGCGGGCATCTCCAGCGACAGCATCGCGCGCTGGTTGGGCACCGGGCGGGTGGTGCGCGCCATGCCCAACACGCCGGCGCTGGTCGGCAAGGGCATGACCGGGCTGTTCGCGCGTGCCGACGTGTCCGCCGCCGACCGCGCCCGCATCGACGAGGTGCTGAGCCCGACCGGCGCGCGCATCTGGATGCGCGAGGAAGCGCAGCTCGACGCGGTCACCGCGTTGTCGGGCTCGGGCCCGGCCTATGTGTTCTATTTTCTCGAGGCGATGGTGCAGGCCGGCACCGAGATGGGTTTGACCGACGCCCAGGCTCGCGAGCTGGCGGTGGGCACCTTCGCCGGCGCCGCCCACCTGGCCGCGCACTCCACCGAGTCGCTGGAAAGCATGCGGCAGAAGGTCACCTCGAAGGGCGGCACCACCTATGCCGCACTGACCGCGATGGACGGCTCCGGCATGGCCGCCGCGTTTCGTGCCGCGATGCATGCGGCGCGGGATCGGGCCGGCGAACTCGGCGTCGAATTCGGCCGCTGAACGACCGACAGGCGAGCGGGCGGTCCCTAGCGCAGCAGGCTGCCGATCACCACGCCGGCGCACAGGGTGGCGCCCAGCCAGTGGTTGAGGCGAAACGCCTGGAAGCAGCCCTCCCGGCTGCGATCGCGGATCAACCAGACATGCCACGCCGCCTGCGCCGCCGCTGCCACCAGCGCCAGCCACAGCGGCCAGCCCAGGCCGGCGTCGCGCAAGGCCACCACCTGCAGCACCAGGGCCAGCGCATAGAACGCCGCCACCGCCGGCACATCCCGGCGCCCGAGCGTGATGGCCGAGGTCTTCATGCCGATCTTCAGATCGTCGTCGCGGTCGACCATCGCATATTGGGTGTCGTAGGCCAACACCCAGAACAGGTTGGACGCCACCAGCAGCCAGGCGGTCTCCGGCACCCGGCCCTGGATCGCGGTGAAGGCCATCGGGATGCCGAAACTGAAGGCCACGCCGAGCACCGCTTGCGGCATCGATACCCAGCGCTTGGCGAACGGATAGGCCAGCGTCACCGCCAGCGCACCGAAGGACCAGAGCACCGTCGTCAGGTTGGTGGTGAGCACCAGGGCGAAGGCCACCAGGGCCAGCCCGGCGCCCAGCGCCAGCGCCTCGCGGGTCGATACCGCGCCGCTGGTCACCGGCCGCTGCGCAGTGCGCTTCACATGCCGGTCGAAATCGCGGTCGGCGACATCGTTCACGCAGCATCCGGCGCTGCGCATCAGCACCGTGCCCGCCACGAACACCACCAGCAGATGCCAGCCGGGAAACCCGCCGGCCGCCACCCACAGCGCCACCAGCGTGGGCCACAGCAGCAGCAGCCAGCCGGCGGGCCGGCTCCAGCGGATCAGATCGAGATAGAGCGCGAGGCGGCCGGTATGCATGCGAATGGCGGACGAAAAAAAACAGAGCGGCCATTTTGCCGCTCCGCGTTTGGTCGATCGCGCCACCGCACCGGTCGCCGGTGCGGCGAGCGTCGCCGCCGGATCAGTCTTCCAGCAGGGACCGCAGCATCCAGGCGGTCTGATCGTGCACCGTGCAGCGCGCGGTGAGCATGTCGGCGGTGGGGTCGTCGCCGGCCGCTGCCGCCACCGGGATGAACTCGCGGGCGATGCGCGACACCGTCTCGTGGCCCTGCACCAGGATGGCGACCATCTGCATCGCCTTCGGCGGCGTGGGCGGCACGTCGGGCACGGTGGCGATCTTGCTGAACTCGGCATACGAGCCCGGCGCGTAGTGGCCGAGCGAGCGGATGCGTTCGGCGATCACGTCGGTCGAATTCCACAGTTCGGTGTATTGCGCCATGAACATGGCGTGCAGCGAGTTGAAATGCGGCCCGGTCACGTTCCAGTGGAAATTGTGGGTGGTGAGGTAGAGCGTGTAGGTGTCCGCCAGCACCCGCGACAGCCCTTCGGCGATCGAGGCGCGATCGGCGTCGGCGATGCCGATGTTGATCACCGGTGCACGACCGCTGCCCGAGGACGGCGCCACCGACATGCCGCCCTTGGTCGGTAGCTTGCCCTCGGATGCGAGAGGCCCGCCGACGGCTGCGTTGCTGAGCTTCTTCACGTTTTTCGATTTGGTTGCCATGGCTGAAATTCCCTCGCGTTGAAAACGAAAACAGATCCTGCCACTGTAGGAGCGCCGCACCCCCCGGCCAACAGCCAGCCGCTATGTCGGCGATTGGCGCTCAGGACAGCCGGGTCACGCCCGGCAGCTCGCAGGCGTAGATGGCGTTGCGCAGGGCCGCGATGGCTTCGTAGCGGGTGAAGCTGCGGCGCCAGGCCAGCGACACGCGGCGTGTCGGCGGTATGCCGGAGAACGGGATGTACTTCACATGCGGCGCGTCGTCGTCGGCGCGGCGGGCCTTGGTCTTGGGCACGAAGGCCACCTTCGGCACCGACAGGCGCGGCACCAGCGTCACGCCCATGCCGGCGGCCACCATGTGCTTGATGGTTTCCAGCGACGAGCCTTCGAAGCTCTTGCGGATGCCTTCGGCGTTGCTGGAGAAGCGCGCGAACTCGGGGCACACCTCCAGCACGTGGTCGCGGAAGCAGTGGCCGTTGCCCAGCAGCAGCATGGTCTCGCCCTTCATCTCCTCGGCGGTGACGCTCTCGCGATGCGCCAGCGGATGGGTGCTGGGCACCGCGGCCAGGAAGGGCTCGTCGTAGAGCGCGGCGGTGGCCAGGCCGGCGTCGGGATAGGGCTCGGCGACGATGGCGCAGTCGATCTCGCCGGTGCGCAGCATCTCCAGCAGCTTCACCGTGAAGTTCTCCTGCAGCATCAGCGGCATCTGCGGCGTGCGCGAGAGCGATTCCCGCACCAGGTCGGGCAGCAGATACGGCCCGATGGTGTAGATGATGCCCAGCGTCAGCGCGCCGGCCAGCGGATCCTTGCCGCGCTTGGCGATCTCCTTGATGCCGGCGGCCTGCTCCAGCACGCTCTGCGCCTGGCGCACGATTTCCTCGCCCAGCGGCGTCACCGCGACTTCGTTGGCGCTGCGCTCGAAGAGCTTGACCTCGAGCTCGTCCTCGAGCTTGCGGATCGCCACCGACAGCGTGGGCTGCGAGACATAGCAGGCTTCCGCCGCCTTGCCGAAGTGTTTTTCGCGCGCGACGGCGACGATGTATTTGAGTTCGGTGAGCGTCATGGTGGGTGCGGATCATACGCAGCGGCCGCTGCGCCTTCAGGCCTTCAGGAACTCCGAGCGGGTACCCAGCCAGCGGGCCACGTGGCGGGCGGCCAGGTCGGGGTCGTGGTGCAGCATCTTCGGCGCCAGGTCGCGCGCCCATTCGAGCAGGTCGGCGTCGGCCTCGAGATCGGCGAAACGCAGCAGCGCGGCGCCCGACTGGCGAGCGCCCAGGAACTCGCCCGGCCCGCGGATCTCCAGGTCGCGCCGGGCGATCTCGAAGCCGTCGGAGGTCTCGGCCATGGCGCGCAGGCGCTCGCGCGCAGCCTCGCTCACCCGGCCGCCTTCGTTGGGCGCATACAGCAGCACGCAGGCCGACGCCGCCGCGCCCCGCCCCACCCGGCCGCGCAACTGGTGCAGCTGCGACAGCCCGAATCGCTCGGCATGCTCGATCACCATCAGCGAGGCGTTCGGCACGTCGACACCCACCTCGATCACCGTGGTGCTCACCAGCACGCCCATGCGGCCGGCGGTGAACTCGGCCATCACCGCCTTCTTGTCGACCGGCGGCATGCGCGAATGCAGCAGCCCGATCGGGGTGCCCGGCAGGCTCTCCTGCAGGTCGGCGTGGGTCTGGGTGGCGTTGACCAGGTCGACCGCCTCGCTCTCCTCGATCAGCGGACACACCCAGTACACCTGGCGGCCCTGCGCGAGCTGGGAGGCGATGCGCCCGACCACCTCCTCGCGCCGGCTGTCGGACACCAGCTTGGTGACCACCGGCGTGCGGCCGGGCGGCAGCTCGTCGAGGGTGGAGACGTCGAGATCGGCGTAGTAGCTCATCGCCAGCGTGCGCGGGATCGGGGTGGCGGTCATCATCAGCAGATGCGGCTCACGCGGGGCGCCGGCGATCTCGCCGCCGGCCTTCTCGCGCAGCGCCAGGCGCTGGGCGACCCCGAAGCGGTGCTGCTCGTCGATCACCGCCAGCGCCAGGCTGGCGAACACCACTGGGCCCTGAATCACCGCATGGGTGCCGACCACCAGCGCCGCCTCGCCGCTGGCGACCAGCGCCAGCGCGGCGGCGCGGTCCTTCTTCTTCTGCCCGCCGGTGAGCCAGGCGACCTGCTTGCCGCGCGCCGCCAGCAGGGGCTGCAGCCAGCCGACCAGCTTCTCGAAATGCTGCGCAGCCAGGATCTCGGTCGGTGCCATCAGCGCGCATTGATGGCCAGCCTCGATGCAGATGCAGGCGGCCAGCGCGGCCACCACCGTCTTGCCCGCGCCGACGTCGCCCTGCAGCAGCCGGTGCATCGGATAGGCACCGGCGTCCGGGGCGGGGCGGTCCATGTCCCCGGCGATCTCGTCGACCACGCGGCGCTGCGCCCCGGTCAGGCCGAACGGCAGCACCGCCAGCAGCTGCGACGGCAGCGCGGACGCCGCGGCTGCCCCGGCCGACAGGCGCGGCGCGCGCAGGCCGTCGCGGGCGCGGCGCGCTTCGAGCTGCGACAGCTGCTGCGCCAGCAGCTCCTCGGCCTTCAGCCGGCGCCAGGCGGGGTGGCTGCGG
Organism: Burkholderiaceae bacterium; assembly: GCA_022701845.1. The sequence continues at coordinate 1,841 of JAKONS010000040.1, read as the reverse complement.
TCTTCCAGCGTGGCCAGCGCCACATCGGCGGCGGGGTGGTGCAGGAAGCGCAATGCATCGGCCAGCGTCCAGGCCGGCTCGTAGGGGCCCGGTCCGTGCGGGTAGGGGTCGGCCCGGCGCGGCAGGGTCTCGGACAGGTCGGCGCGCTGCAGCCCCGAATTGACCGCCCGCCGCACATAGGCCTGCGGCAACTGGGCGCTGGCCGGATACACCGGCGTGAGCGCCTCCGGCAGCGGCGCGTCGATCGTGGTGAACGACGGATGCAGCATGGTGCGGCCGATGAAGCCGCCGCGGATCTCGCCGCGCACCCGCACCTGCATGCCCTCGGCCAGCGCCTTGTGGTGGGAGGGATAGAAGGTGAAGAAGCGCAGTTCCAGCGTGTCGCTGCCGTCGTCGATCAGCACCTTGAGCTGGCGCCGGCCCTGCAGCTGCACGTCGCTGTGCACCACCGTGCCCTGCACCTGGGCGTGGTCGCCGTTGCGGGTGTCGGCGATGCGCAGGATGCGGGTCTCGTCCTCGTAGCGCAGCGGCAGGTGCAGGGCCAGGTCGATGTCGCGCACCAGGCCCAGTTTGCGCATCGCCAGCTGGGCCGGGCTCATCGGCTTGCGGGCCGGTGCGGCCGCTGCCTTGGGTGCCGCGGGCGCGGTGGCACGCGGCGACGGGGCGCGGGCGGAGGTGGCGGGCACGGCGGGGGGCATGGGAGAATTCTGCCCTCTCGCCGGGCCCGGAACGCGCCGGCTTCATCCTCTTACTTGGTACGGACGCGTCCCGTCCTCAAGCGCCATGACACCCGACTCCGCCCGCGACTTCACCGTCGCCGATTTCGACTTCGCCCTGCCCCCGGAACTCATCGCCCAGCACCCCGCGCCGCGCCGCAGCGGCTCGCGCCTGCTCGACGGCCGCGGCAGCCCGCCGACCGACCGCATCTTCGACACCCTGCCCGGCCTGCTGCGGTCCGGCGACCTGCTGGTGTTCAACGACACCCGGGTGGTGAAGGCGCGGCTCTACGGCGAGAAGACCAGCGGCGGCAAGGTCGAGCTGCTGGTCGAGCGGGTGCTGCCCGACGGCGACGTGGCCTGCCACATGAAGGTCAGCAAGAAGCCGCTGCCGGGCGCCGCGCTGCGGATGGCCGGCGGCTTCCGGGCGGTGCTGCTCGGCCGCTGGCCCGAGGCGGCCGGGCCGCTGTACCGGTTCCGCTTCGAGGGCGGCCCCGAAGACACGCCCTACGACCTGATGGAGCGCCACGGCCATGTGCCGCTGCCGCCCTATATCGACCATGCCGATTCGGCCGAGGACGCGCAGCGCTACCAGACCGTCTTCGCGCGGGTGCCCGGTGCCGTCGCCGCGCCCACCGCGGCGCTGCATTTCGACGAAGCGTTGCTGGCCGCGCTGGAAGCCGGGGGCGTGCGCCGCGCGGCGGTCACCCTGCATGTCGGCGCCGGCACCTTCCAGCCGGTGAAGGTCGACCGCATCGCCGACCACCACATGCACCACGAGCGCTACGACGTGCCCGCCGCCACGCAGGCGGCCATCGCCGACACCCGCGCGCGCGGCGGCCGGGTGGTCGCCGTGGGTACCACCAGCGTGCGCACGCTCGAGAGCTGGGCAGCCACCGGCGAGGCCATCGGCGACACCGACATCTTCATCACCCCGGGCTTCGAATTCCGAGTGGTCGACCTGCTCGTCACCAACTTCCACCTGCCCCGCTCGACGTTGATGATGCTGGTCAGCGCCTTCGCCGGCTACGACCCTGTCATGGCGCTCTACCGCCACGCGGTGGCGCAGGGCTACCGGTTCTTCAGCTATGGCGATTCGATGCTGCTGGAGCGGCGGCGCGCCGG